>JBBSXH010000186.1:0-2292 GCA_038045865.1 Nanobdellota archaeon | reverse complement strand
AGATAAGGGACAAAACCATTAAACGAAGGAATTATATGAAACATAAACGGAGCTTCCACCAGAATAAATGCAAGGAGTATTTTCCATACCAACCTTCTTTTGTTCAAAAGTTTGTCGAGAAGAAAAAAAAGTGATACAAGCACAAACGCGGAGAGAGGCAAAGTATCTGCAAAATTTGTAAGAAGATTTGGCATGCCATGCCAGAGCATGCTACCAATTCCGGTAACTGCAAGAATAAATGGTAATATTTTTATGGTTTTGTTATTGACATGTTTAGTCCTGATAAGTCTATATGCAAAATAAGCTGCAATAAGCAGTGCAATATTTGAAATTGTATTGACTGGTTGAGTGTAAAATAGACCCACACCGCTTTCGCAATATGTAGACATACCCTTCACTAGGGTTTCTAATTTGATTTCATACATCATGATTTTGTTACTGAAATAGATAAATATTTAGGTTCTGGTTAGATAAAAGGTTTTTTAAAATTTTTGCGTTTTTTCTTCTTACTGGCTGGGGGACAGGGATTCGAACCCCGATAATTTCCTTCAAAGGGAAATGTCCTACCATTAGACGATCCCCCAAATACAATTAAAAGTGCATGTATATTTTACCAAATAAGCTAAGCTTTAGGTTTGCTATAATCTTATCTATATGAACGATACGATTAATTGTCCACATTGTGGAAAATCCATACCGTTAACTCAAGCTTTATCTCATCAAGTACAGGAAAAATACCAGAAATTTTACAAAATCCGACTCGAGGAGGAAAAGCAAAAGATGTTAGTTCTTCTAAAAGACGAAGCTATCAAAAAAGCCAAAGAAGAAGTTGAATTACAACTAAAAGATAAAGCCAACGAACTTGAAGAGTTAAAAAAGCAGAATAAAAATTTTCAAGAACAACTGTTGGAATTAAATAAAACCTTAAGACATCTAAGAACTTCGATGGAGGAGGAAAAATTAAACCTGGAAAAACGATTGTCTAATGAACAAAATAGAATTAGGCAGGATGAACAAAAAAAATTTGAAGATCAATATAAACTAAAATTTCTGGAAATTGAAAAACAAAATAATGATTTAAAAAAATCACTCGAAGAAGCCAGGAGAAAAGCCGAACAGGGTTCCCAACAACTTCAAGGAGAGGTAATGGAAGATGAGTTGAAAAAAATATTAATGGCGGAATTTCCTTATGATGAGATCCTTGATGTCCCTAAAGGGATTAAGGGGGCTGACTTAATTCAAATTGTCAAAAATAATCTGGGAAAAAAATGCGGAACAATTTTATGGGAATCGAAACGGACAAAAGTTTGGACAGAAGGATGGATTTCTAAATTAAAACAAGATCAAAGAGAAATTAAAGCGGAATTGGCAATTATTGTTACCCAAGTATTACCCCAAGAAATAAATAGTTTTGGTATAAAAGAGGGGATTTGGGTAGTCGATTATAAAACAGTTATTGGAGCAGCAATTGCATTGAGAAATAATTTAATAGAACTTTTTAGTCTCCGCAGCGCAAATAAAGGAAAAGAAGAAAAAAAAGAAATTTTATGGAACTATTTGACCAGTGTAGAGTTTAAACAACGGGTCGAAGCAATTTACGAATCTTATAATAATTTACGTGATGAATTGCAAAAAGAAAAAGATTGGTTTACTAAAAAATGGGCCCGTGAAGAAAAAAGCATCACCCGAGTAGCTGATAATCTTCTCGGGATGCATGGGGATTTGGAGGGGATTGTTGGTAAAACTCTGCCGGAATTAGAGCAATTAAAAAAAATAGAATCAGGAAAATAAATATGGATAATTTTTTTTCTTTTGTTTCCAAGGCGGTAATAATTATTCCGATAGTTGTTGTGATTATTTCATTATTTTTGAAATTTAATACGGTGAAAACCCCTTTAAATATTAATTATTCTCCAACCCCAAATATACAGTTGGCACAAAATAATTTTATTAAATTTGATTTTAAAGGACCTTATAAATGTTCTTATAAAGATGACAAAATTGAGGCAAAAATTTATATCAAAAACAAAAATGTTTTAGCAGAAGTTAATAAAGATAGAGAAATAAAAAAATATCTTTTGACTCCTTATGTGTCTATAGTTGAAAATATGTTTAACTCAAATTTTTCCGGTATTGAAAATATGGTGAGTCAGTATATGAAAAGAAAAATAGATATTAAAGAAATTTTAGACTCCTGTAAGAAAGAAGACTTTAATGAGAAGATATTTAATTTAAAGTAATGCCCCGGCTACGACCTACTTTCCCTTTATCTTTCGACGTTAGTATCATCGG
>JBBSXH010000185.1:0-1085 GCA_038045865.1 Nanobdellota archaeon | reverse complement strand
AAGGCTTTAATCTAATTTTCGTTTAGAGAATTCTCATATCATCTATGTAAGATATCATAAAAGCTTGAGAAAATCATCTGCAAAAATGATTAGTTTAATACCTTATCAAAATCGTAGAATATCAAAAGTTAAATTCAAATAAATTATACCTTTATCACATTCACAGGACAACCTTCTATTGCTTCTTTAACACAAGCATCTTTTGCTTTTTCTTGTCCTTTTTTAACATGTGCTTTTCCATCATCTTTCATTTCAAAAACTTTATCACATATTGAAGCACAAAGCCCGCAACCAATACATGTTTCTTTATCAATTTTAACCATTTTAATTACCCCTTTTCACTCCTCTCTTTTAATTTATCTTCCTTTCATTTTCTCTAAGAAAGTTCATTACACCCTGAGATTTCTTTTAATTCATCTAAACTAATATCTTTCTCAATCTTATTTTTATTGATTACCCAGCTAGGAAAAGAACTAATTCCATTATCTAAACAGATTTTATTATTTCCAAAACAATTAATCATCTTAAAATATTGTAAATAATCAAATAATTGAATTTCCTTTAAACTTTGAAGATTATTTGTGTTTATATAAAGGATTATATCTTGTTCTTGCAAACAAGATTCAAAAATAGAACCTTCTTCAAGAGCAGAATCCTTTTCTGAAATACTAAACCCAGTGTATTTAGTAATACTATTACTAACAAAATAAAATCCAATTACTAAAACAAACAGCACAATCATACTAATAAAGATGCCCTTGCTAAGATTTTCCATCTTTTATTCAAATCCTCTGCATTTTTAAAGATTATGGAATTATTTAATCTTTAAAACAATTTATTTTTGCCCTTACTTTACTACTCTCTTAATTAATAATATAATAACATTTATAAATAAACTAAACTAAGAGATAATATGGCTTTGGCATTTTGGATTTTAGGCGGATTAGTAGTATTGACTGCTGGCACATTTATCTATTATTATAATAGATTTGTTACTTTAGAAAACAGAATTGATAATTCTTCAGCACAGATTGATGTTCAATTAAAGAAAAGAGCTGATTTAGTTCCAGCACTGGTAAAAATTA
>JBBSXH010000184.1:0-1592 GCA_038045865.1 Nanobdellota archaeon | reverse complement strand
GTGAGTGGGACACTCACAGTTCTACTTATATAAAAGAAGTAAATTATGCCAAACTGCTTTGACAAATAGAGATGTATCAATTCGGTCTTCTCTTTTTTGTGATACTTTCCAACCAAACATTTTCTTATCTGAAGCCCATCCAACTTCAGAGTTATTTCTCTGAAAATATTCTTTCAAATAGTCCATTGTGTTCAATAAAAAATCTTTAAGTGTCTCATGCCACTTAAATCCATTAGATAACTCTACATTTTTCCTTGGGATAATATAAACTTTTGAATCTTTAAACATATTAACATAAACAGGACAACTGTAATATCTATCAAGTCTTATCGATATTATTTTCACATCAATTTCTTGAAGCATTTGAATCGCTCTATCAAATGCTTCCTTCTCACTCTTTAAACTAGATCCATAACAAATATACAATTTGCTTTCCAAATCCATTAATGCAAATTTGTAAACAAATGCTTTCTTTTCACCAATCTGCTCTTTTACTTTATTTTTTAATTTTGCAGCATAAGTTGAATAGTGCTTTGTAATTGTTAATGAATATCCTGTGGCGTCGCCACAGGCATCAATATTCCTTATCCCTCTTTTATTCAATGTAAGAATAAATAAATTATGCAAGCCAAGTATAATTTTATCATCGGAGTATAATCTTTCTACAGTCTTATAACTTATATCTGTCCCACCCATCATGGAGAATAAATCTATGAGATTGGCGATCTTTCTATTTCCCTTTTCATTTAATTCTTTAACAAGAATTAATCGCATTCTCTTCGCTAAAGGAAGAGAATGTTTATTTTCATTTTTACTAGAATAAATTAAGTCTTTTATTGATTCATTTATAAGTTCATCCAGATTTTTTATTGCTTCCTTTAACCTTCTCTTAAATTCAGTTTCATATTTTGTATAATCTCTCTTTTTTTGAGGATTAAGTTCTTTGTATTCCTTGATGATCTCATCAAGAATTTTTACTTTTTCTCTTACTTGCTTCGCTCTTATTAGCACCATCTTTTAATAAAAGTAGTATATACTATAAATCTAATTTTATATGTTAATATATAGATAATAAAACATAGAAAAGATTAAATAGTGTAGTATATATTGGATTTGATGCATTTAAGGTCATTTAAACACGGAAAGAAGAGATATTATTTCATAGCTAAAACTATGAGAAAAGACAAGAAAGTTATTCAAAAATCAGTTTTATATATCGGCAGTGCCGATAGTTTGTATGAAAAATTGATTAAATTAAAGAAGAACTAATTCTGAGTGTCCCACTCACAGAAAGAGGCAACGATTTATATACTTGTGGGATTATTCTTATTGTTTATTATATTAACTACGATTTTTTCTCATAAAATCTCAGCCGAGATAAATCCTGCAAATTGTAAGGAAGTATATAGCAATCATAATAATGCAACAAATACAAGTAGATTTAATATTGTTTTTGTTGGAGTTGGATTTGAAACAACAGATGATTTAAATCTTGCTTCACAACGCGTGATTCATTTAAGTGGAACAGCTCCATCGAATGTAAAAAGTGATGGTTTAATAACTTTTTTGCGCGAAAAGGGTTACGAATATTT
>JBBSXH010000183.1:9547-13232 GCA_038045865.1 Nanobdellota archaeon | reverse complement strand
GATTTTGATAAGAATTTTCTATATTATTAACAAACAACACTTAATTTTATTAACTGCTTATTTTTAAGCAATATATGATGTATCAAAATGAAAATCATGAAAAAATAGTAAATATGCTAAAAAATAGAGGACCTAGTTTACCTATCCAGATAGCAAAATCAATAGGTACAAGTTCATTATTTGTTTCTGCATTTTTATCTGAACTTGCTCATGATAAAAGAGTAAAAGTTAGTAGTTTAAGAGTAGGGGGTTCTCCATTATATTTTATACAAGGACAAGAAGAACAATTAGAAAACTTTCATAAATATCTTCATCCAAAAGAAGCAGAAGCATTTTTATTATTAAAACAAAAAAAAGTTTTGAAAGATTCTGAACAAGAACCAGCAATAAGAGTTGCATTAAGAAACATAAAGGATTTTGCTGAGGGTTTTCAAATAGAAAAAGAAATATTTTGGAAACATGTTTTCACACCTGATTCTGAGATTAATACTCTTTTAAAATCAAAACAAAAAATTCAACCACTAAAAGAAATTCCAATTATAAATATTCCAATTATAACAAGTCCAATAAAAGAAGAACCTGCAATTGCTAGAATAGAACAAATAATGCCTAAAATAATTAAAGAAACAATAGAACTTGAAAAATTAAAGGAAATCAAGAAAAAGCAAACTCTAGAAACTTTCTTAGAAGAAGTAAAATCTTATTTAAAACAAAAAAATATAGAGCTTGTAAAATTAGAATCTTATGATAAAAAAGAAGTAATAGCCCAAATACGATTTAATCTTACTCCTGAAAAAATACATTTATTATTTGCTTATAATAGAAAAAAAATTGATGATAAAGAATTATTAAAAGCATATAAAATGTCTATAAAACATCAATTAGATTACGCAGTTTTGTTTAGAGGAGAGTTTTCTAAGAAACTAAAAGATACAATAGAAGCACATAAAAAACTTGTTTCAACTGATAATCTGTAAATTTACTAATCCAAAAACAACAATCTTTAAAAACCAGTAAAATTAGGTAATAATAAGAGGAAATAATAAACATGGGAAGAATTAAATCAAAACTTGTTAAGAGAACAGCACGTACTTTGCTGAAAGCAGAAAACAAATTTAGCGAGAGTTTTGAAGAAAACAAAAAGGTTATAGCAGGTTTAACTTCTAGTAAAAAAGTTAGAAATCAAATTGCAGGATATATAACAAGATTAAAAAAGATAAAACAATAATAGACTATGATAAAGAAAACAGAAAATACAGAAAGACCAGAAAATCCTAAACAAGGAGAAGATAATATAATTTTCATAGGAATAAAACCATTTATGAATTATGTTACAGGAGTTGTAATGCAATTCAAGAACAAAGGACAAAAAGAAGTAATTGTTTCTGCAAGAGGAAAATTCATTAGCAAAGCAGTTGATGTTGTTGAAGTTGCAAGAAGAACTTTTCTAAAAGAAGAAGACATCAAAGTAAAAGATATTAAAATCTCAAGCGAAGATTTTGAAAATAAAGAAGGAAGAAGAATTCATGTTTCTGCAATTGAGATTCATTTGATTAAGTAATTTTCCTAAGCTATGACTTTTTGTTAGTAATGTATAAACTCTCTTTCGAATTTTGGCTTTAATCTATTTGTTAAACTTTTGGTAATGTTGTAGGGATGATATGTTGGAAAGTTAACAAGAAGTTTTATTTATCATCTGCAAAAATTATGTTAATCATTTTTAAATTTTGAGAATTAATTTCAAAGCGAGTGTGATAAATAAATATTAGAAAGGTTGAGGTATAAACAAACAATTTTGTTCACGATAGGTTTTTATAATTAAAATCTTTACTTTAAACATGTTATTTAAATATAAATATCCTAAACTTACATTATTAGCAATCTCTATTATTTTGGCTTATGTTCTTTTTACAAATGAAGTTGTGAAAAATTTTCTTTTTGGTTTAGATGGATTTGGGTATGCAGGGGTATTTGTTGCAGGAATGCTTTTTCCTTTAGGATTTACAACTGCTTTTTCAGTTGGTTTTTTAGTTTATTTAAATCCTGAAAATATAATTTTAAGTGCATTTATAGGAGCAATTGGGGTTGCACTTGCTAATCTTTTAATTTTTAGTTTTGTAAAGTTTTCTTTTGAAAATGAATTTTTTATATTAGAAGAAAGAATTGAAAGGGTTAAGGTTATTAGAGAAGCTGAGAAAGAATTTAAAAAAGATGTTAGTAAAAGAATAAGACATTATTTGATGTATATGTTTATAGGTATTTTGATTGCTTCTCCTGTGCCTGATGAAATTGCAGATGCATTATTAGCAGGATTTACACATGTAAAGCCATTTTTCTTAGCAATATTTAGTTTTATATTGAGTTTTATTGGGCTGTTGTTTTTGCTTTGGATATAAAATTATATGATTCATGCAGAATTGAACTGTTGAGAGATTGGTGTAAATAAGTATAACAATATTGTTCTTTTTTTATTAAATAGTTTTTATTTAGGTTTTTAATTAGTCCTACATTCTATAACAAAATCTTCCAATGCTCTATAAGATTCCCTTATTAATTCTGGTGGTTGGTGATTACCCAAAATCCTGTTACCATACATTGTTGGGGCATTACCCTTGAAATAAACGCTTTGCCTCAAAAATATTTCAGGAAAACCATGCTCTTCCAACCCCCCACATCTTTCACAAGTTGTGTAAATAAATCTGCATAATCCTATCTGATTTATTAAAGGAAATTCAAGGTGATGTTGTTTATTTACAGGAAGATGGACATAGAAAAAATCAATTTCCTCTGCTTTTTTTCTCATTGTTTTAATAGCTAAATCAGGATTTTTTAACAAAGAAGAAAAATCTATATCTTGAACAGGAATCGGTCCTTCTGAATCATTTAACAAAGCCTGTATTAATTTGGACATTTGAACACAACTATGATATTTTGTAAACGGAGGATTTTCTGATAATTTATCACTTATGTACTCATTTATTTTTTCATAATTTAATCTAGCATTATCAATAATTTCGTGGAATCCTTGAAGCCAAATATGCCCTGCTTGCTCTCGGTTTCTTCTTACTTGCATAATTGCACTAATTCTTTCTTCAATATCCATTTTTATCTTTCTCAGAACAATCTGAGATGATTTTTATTTATCACCTCAATATTTATATTGAATTAATTCTTTAAATAATTATCGATATGGACCCAGAGAGGATTGAACTCCCGAATTCTCGGTGTAAACGAGCATATAGCATAGTTACTTTTTTGCAAAAGCACCTACAATGGTTTAAAAAGGGAATCTTTAAATAGTAGGTTACCTATTAGGTAACCATATAAAACGCCCAAAAAACAACAAAATGACAACAGAAATCCCTCAATATGGCTTAAAAGCTTATGCTTTGTTTTTTGCAAAGCATAAAGATAAAGAAGAATTTAAACAATCAGAGTTAGACTGGATAGTTGGGCAAAGCATGAAAAAGAAGATATTTTCTTTATTGTTAAGATCTGGTTGGGTTAAAAAACAATCAGATAACACTTATATTTGCATAAATCCAGAAATTGTAATTAATGGGTTATTGGAGTTTAAGGTTCCTCAAATAATAAAGGAGGCAGAAAAAGATTATGCTTTCACGAATTTATCTGCTGTAGAGATTTGGAGTGATTACTCTTATGTTCAAAGAGGAATAGAAAAATC
>JBBSXH010000183.1:0-9447 GCA_038045865.1 Nanobdellota archaeon | reverse complement strand
CTGCTGTAGAGATTTGGAGTGATTACTCTTATGTTCAAAGAGGAATAGAAAAATCACCATATTTTATTAAAGTATTAAAGAAAGATTTAAAATATTGGAAAAATTTCTTTAATAAACATAATATTCCAAATTATGTTAATCAAGGAACAACAATCGGAGAATATATTATCTTAATTCCTGTTAGAAATTTAGGTTTTGTAGAAAAAGAAGATTATAAAGTTGAAAGCTTAAAAGAAACAATTAAATTAGCAAAATTAAATGAAATGTATTTGTATGCTTACAATTACATAAAAAACAAATATAATGTTACAGCTTAGGGAAAAAGAAATATTTGAAACTTTAAAGAAGATAAATAAATTTAAATTTGTAGTTATTGGAGGATATGCAGTAAATGCCTATGCTCTTCCAAGATTTTCTGTTGATTGTGATATTGTAATTAAAGATAAAGGAGGATTAAAAGAAATAGAAAGAGTTTTAGTAACATTTGGTTATGTTAAAGAAGAAAGCAATAAGGATAAGACTCCTTACTATGGAAATTTTTTAAGATTAGAAAAAGATATTGGTGGAGGTATTAAAGTAAGTATAGATATTTTAATTAAAGAAGTTTTAGATAGGCAAACAAATGCAACTTTTTCAGCAGATTGGATATTTGAGAATTCAGAAATAAAAACTTTAAGAGGAAAAACAATTACAGAAGAATTAAAATTAAGAATAATAAATTTAGATGCTTTATTTGTCTTAAAATTTGTAAGTTGTAGATTAACAGATATAAGAGATATTTTTATGTTAGCTCCAAATATAAAAAATAAAGGATGGGTAAAACAAGAAATCTCAAAAAAATATTATTTTGATAAATTGTTTTTAAAGATTAAAGAGAAAATAACTTCAAAGCAGTTTAAAGATAGCTTGCAAGGAGTTTATGGAATTATAGATGATAAAGTTTTTGAGAAGCACAAAAAAGCTATTTTAGATTTAGAAAAGATTTAGGAATCATATCCTTCAGGATATACTTTATGTAAACGAGTAACTTTAACTTGACAAACAATCACAATCTTTTCCAGTCAGCCTCAATATATGTAACGTCTTCTTGAGAATCAATCACTGCAATTAATAATTTCTTTGCTGTTGAATGGGATATTCTTGTTTTTGATAAAAGTTCCTTTATTTCTAATTTTGATTTTTCAGTTGTGATGAAAACTAGATAGGTTGCATGAGATTTATTTTTCTCATAAACCCTAAAGTCTGCTCCAAATTTCATACCTGTCTTAGGAACAAGCCCTTTTTTTCTTAAATCTAAATAAACTAAATATTTGTTTTGCTCTTCTTTATTTTTTAATAAAATTCCTTGAGATTGGTTTGCAGGTATTTTTTTATTAGTTTTAATTAGTTCAGCATTTTTATTTTCAATTAAGTATAATGCTTCATAATTTGAATAAATTACTTTTCCTTGCTTAAATTCTCCTAATGCTTTGCTTTTTGCTAAAGTTATTGCATTTTGTGAATTTGAGGATAATTGATTGCCTGTTAAATGAATGGGGAATACCATAATTAATCTATAATCTAAATGTTTTTAAACTTTGATAGTCTTAGCTTTTTATGAAACTAAGACAACAATTATTAGTTCTAGTATTGGTCTTAGTCTTAGCTCTCTTATAGGGGCTATTTTTAATTAATCTTCTGGTTTTTTTAAAATGACTCTTGAATTTATATGCTCAATTGAAATAGAATCTGGCAAGAAAATAGAGATACCAGTAGGTGTAAATTATTATATAAGAAAATCAAAAACAATAAGTCCTAAAAAAGGTCGGGAGCCGAGAATTAATTTTTTTAAAGTAAATCCTTCTCCTACTTATAAAATGAAGCAAATTCCTGAGAATGTTAAATACATAGGTTTTGATATGGAACAACATAAATTTAATATAGAATATGGGCAACCTAGGTTTTATGATTGGGAAGGGAATATTTTAAAAATGGGGGATAAATAATATTAGTATGACAGAGATTGATTTTTCTAAAATTGAGAAAAAGTGGCAGGATAAATGGGAAAAGGGTAAAATTTTTGAAGTTAAGGAAGATAGTAAGAAAAAGAAATATTATGTTCTTGAAATGTTTCCATATCCTTCTGGAACAGGACTTCATGCAGGACATGCTTTTAATTATGCTATTGGGGATGTGAAAGCAAGATTTATGAGGATGCTTGGATTTAATGTGCTTCATCCAATGGGGTTTGATTCATTAGGACTTCCTGCTGAAAATGCAGCAAATAAAACAGGAGTAAATCCAAAAGAATATACAGAAAAATCTATTGAATATTTTTTAAAACAACAAAAAGCAATTGGATTAAGTTATGATTGGAGTAGACTTGTTCAAACCCACAAACCGGATTATTATAAATGGGATCAATGGATTTTTTTAAAAATGTTTGAAAAAGGGCTTGCATATAAAAAAAATAGTCCTGTTAATTGGTGTCCTAACTGCCAAACAGTTCTTGCAAATGAGCAAGTACATAGTGGAAAATGTTGGAGACATGAAGACACTAAAGTTGAAGTTAAACATCTTAATCAATGGTATTTAAAAATTAGTCATTATTCTGAAGAATTAAACAATTTTTCTAAACTTGAACAATGGCCAGATATGATTAAGAAATTACAAAAAAATTGGATTGGAAAAAGTTATGGAACTGAGATTGATTTTTTGATTAAGGGAGAGAAATGGAAAATATTCACAACTCGTCCGGATACTATTTATGGTGTTACATTTATGGTTGTTAGTGCACAGCATCCAAGACTTTTTGAATTAGTTACAGATAAGCAGAAAAAAGAAGTTGAGAAATTTGTGAAAAAATTAAGTTCTGTAAAAGCAGAAGATATTGATACTCTTGAAAAAGAAGGAGTTTTTACAGGAAGTTATGCAATCAATCCTATTACAAAAGAAAAAGTTCCTGTTTATGCAGGTAATTTTGTTTTAGCAGATTATGGATGCGGAATGGTAATGGCTGTTCCTGCACATGATGAAAGAGATTTTCAATTTGCAAAAAAATATGGGATTAAAATTAAAGAAGTAATTAAAGGAGAGAAAAATGATTTAAAACATCATGCTTATGTTGAAAAAGGAATTTTAATTAATTCTTCTGAGTTTAATGGAATTAATAATGATGATGCAAAGAAAAAAATAACAGAATTTTTGGAAAAGAAAAAGTTAGGAAAAGCAGTTGTAAATTATAAATTAAGGGACTGGTTAATTTCAAGACAAAGATATTGGGGAACTCCTATCCCTATAATTCATTGTGAAAAATGTGGAATTGTTCCTGTTCCTGAAAAGGACTTGCCTATTGAACTTCCTGAAAAAGTTAAATTTGGAAAAGGAAATCCTCTTGAGACTAATGAAGATTGGATTAAAACAAAATGTCCTAAATGTAAAGGTAATGGAAGAAGAGAAACAGATACTATGGATACTTTTGTAAATTCATCTTGGTATTATTTAAGATATTGTGATAACAAAAATAATAAAGAAATTTTTGACAAGAAAAAAGCAAATTATTGGTGTCCTGTTGATTTTTATATTGGAGGAAAAGAACATGCTTGCATGCATTTAATTTACATAAGATTTTATACAAAGTTTTTAAGAGATTTAGGATTATTAAAATTTGATGAACCTGCTGTGAAATTATTTAATCAAGGATATGTTTATGGACAAGATGGACAGAAAATGAGCAAGTCTTTGGGTAATGTTGTGGACCCTATGGATATAATTAAGAAATATGGAGTTGATTCATTGAGATTATTTTTAGTTTCTGTTGCTTCTCCAGATTCTGATTTTAATTGGAGTGATAAAGGAGTAGAATCTACACATAGATTATTGATAAGAGTTTATAATTATTTTAATAAAATTAAAATTGGGAAATCTTCTTTAATGATTGAAAGTAAAATAAACAAAGCAATAAAACAAATTACAGAAGATATTGAAAATTTAAGATATAATCTTGCTGTTATTAAATTAAGGCAATTGTTTGAAAGTTTTGAAAACGAGGAAGGAATTTCAAAAAAAGATGCTGAAAGCTTTTTGAAACTTTTAAGTGTGTTCTGTCCACATATTGCAGAAGAGTTATGGCTAAAGATTGGAAATAAATCTTTTGTGAGTTTGGCTGAATGGCCTAAATGTGATGAGAAAAAGATTAATGAAAAATTAGAGCAAGAAGAAAAGCAAATAGAAAAACTTGCAGAAGACATAAATAATATTTTAAAAATTGTTTTACAAAAAGGAGAAAAAGTTTCAAAAGGTTATGTTTATTGTGTTCCCCCTGAATTAAATGATTACAAAAATTCAATTGAAATAATTGAAAAAAAGACAAATATTAAGATAAAAGTATTTGCAGTTAATGATAAAAATAAGGTTGATCCTGAAAACAAAGCTATGCGGGCAAAGTTTGGAAAGCCAGCGATTTATTTGGAGCAATAAATTGGAAGATTCTAAAACATACTACAAAAGTAGCAAATAAAGAATACCCTGAATCTAAGATATACCTTCATGATAATAACTATATTGGTAAGAAATATGAATTATATGATATTGGAGAAGTCAGTATAGAAGAGTGTCTAAGACCTATCAAAGGTAATGGAATTCTGATATTTATTCCAGAAAGAGAAAGACCTAAGAAACATATTGGTTTTGGAGGTTAGTTATAGTTATGAGCGAAGCGAATTAACTTTATTTGTAAATTTGTTTGTTTATGAATAATAAAATATTTATATCCTATCCTGATTTTCTTTCATAAATCTTAAAATTTCTAAACCTTCTTTGCCTTTTATCTGAACTGATATTTCTTGCTCATTTGCATTGCAGTTTTCGATTTTTTCTGTAAATGGCTCTCCTTTAATTTGTCTAAATTTACAAGTTTGCTCGCAGAAAATTGCTTTTTCAAACAATTCATCTGATTTTTCTTTTAAAAAATCAGGAAGATTTTTTAATTGTTCTAATTCTGTTATGTTTGATTTTAATGAATTGATGCAAAACTCATTTGTTGAGCAGGGTAGTTTTGTATCCTGTATTTTTTTATCTGAAATACATAATTTAAATTCTTTAAAAACATGAAAATTATAAAAATAAACTGCTGTTGAAGTTCCTGCAACTACTAAAATTCCAAGTATGACTAAAATTATAATACCTATGACTGCTCTTTTGTTTTCCATATTCTTTTTATTCAAGCGCAGCTTTAATTCTTTGCCTAAGACACCTACGGTTTCTTGGGCGCAACTTCCCTCACTCGAGAATAGCTTTGATACGTCTAACACCTGCTGCAACACTTTCTTCTTTGATGATTTTAAAATGTTCTAATTCACTTGTGTTTTCTACATGGGGACCTGCACAAATTTCTTTTGAGAAATTTCCTGCTGAATAAACTGAAACTTTTTCTCCATATTTTTCATCAAAAACTCCCTGAGCTCCTTTTTCTTTTGCTTGTTTTGGATTCATTAGCTCACAAACAATAGGAATACTTTCAATAATCTTTTGGTTTACTAATTCTTCTACTTTTTTTATCTCCTCATCTGTTAATTTTCTATCAAAATTAAAATCAAATCTTAATCGTTCAGGAGTTATGTTTGAACCTTTTTGATAGATGTCTGGATTTTTCAAAACTTTTCTTAAAGCTGCATTTAATAAATGGGTTGCTGTATGAAGTTTTTTTGTTGCATCTGAATTATCTGCTAAACCTGATTTGAATTTGCCTACTGTTGCTGTTCTTGAAAGTTCTTGATGCTGAAGTAATTCTTGCTGGAATGCTTTTTCATCAATTTTAA
Source organism: Nanobdellota archaeon (assembly GCA_038045865.1). Lineage (GTDB taxonomy): Archaea > Nanobdellota > Nanobdellia > Pacearchaeales > GW2011-AR1 > ARS1285. The sequence continues at coordinate 3,649 of JBBSXH010000183.1, read as the reverse complement.
TTTGTTTTTCTTTTGCTATTTCTCTTGTTAATTCAATTGGAAATCCATAAGATTGATATAATAAGAAAACATCTTTTCCAGACATTTGTTTTTTATCTTTTACTAATTTTTCAAAGATTTTCATTCCTCTTTCAATTGTTTCTAAAAATCTTGTTTCTTCTTTTTCTAATTCATGTTTTATTTTCTTTTTATTAAGATTATAATCATTATAGATTTCAAAAATAGGTTCTGATATTTCAATTATTGATTTAATTCCTAAATTTTTTGCATACCTTATCGTTCTTCTTATTAATCTTCTTAGAACATAACCTTGTTCTGAATTTGATGGAACTGTTCCATCTGCAATAATAAATACAGATGCTTTAATATGGTCTGCAATTATTCTCATTGCTCTTGTTTCTCCTTCATCTTTTCCATATTTTTTATTTGATAATTTTTCTATTTGTTTTATTATTGGTAAGAATGTTGAAGATAGATAAACATCATTTAATCCCGAAAGAATTGTAATTGTTCTTTCAACTCCCCCTCCAAAATCTATATTTTTTTGTTTTGCTAGATCGTATTTTCCTTTTTCATCTTTATTATATTGCATTAGAACATCATTTCCTATTTCAACCCAATTTTTGTCTTTTGGATTAAATATTTTTGGTGCAGGGATATTATTTGGTTTCCAATAGAATTGTTCAGTGCAGGGTCCACAAGGACCTGTTTTTCCTGCTGGCCCCCACCAATTATCTTCTTCTAAAAATACAATTCTTTCTTTAGGTATTTTAAGAGACATCCAAACCTTTGCTGCTTCAATGTCTTTTTCTGCATTTTTATTTCCTATAAAACATGTAATTGCAAGTTTATTTAGTGGTATTTTTAGAACTTTTGTTAAAAATTCAAAACTATATTCTATTGCCTGTTTTTTCCAGTAGTCTCCTAAACTCCAGTTCCCTAACATTTCAAAAAATGTTAAATGTGTTGAATCTCCTACTTCATCAATATCCCCTGTTCTAATGCATCTCTGAACATTACAAAGACGCTTTCCTAATGGATGAGGTTGGCTTAAAAGATATGGAACAATAGGATGCATTCCTGCTGTTGTAAACAAAACTGTTGGGTCGTTTTCAGGAATAAGAGAAGAGTTTGGAATCTGTTTATGACCTTTGCTTTTGAAAAAGTCTATGTATGCTTTGATTAATTGTTTTCTGTCCATTTTATTATCAAAATAAGAAAGAACTTAGACTTTTAAATTTGTTTATTTTAATAAATATCTTTTCCTACTTTTTATAATGTTAAAAGCCCTTACTCTTTTTGCAGATGAGTAGATTAAGTTTGAGCATATTATCTAAAGGATTTAGTTTTATCTATTATAATAATCTATTTTGTTTAATATCTAAATATATTTAAACTTAATTTATTAATAAAATATATGGTTTATAAAGCAAATATTGATTTTAAATTAATTAAAGAAGAAAAAATATATGGTCCTTTTGGGCGAGTAGAAGTGGTGAGACAATATTCTGTAAAAGCTGAAATTACTAAAGGACAGAGAAAATGTATTGAGGGATTAAATGATTGGCTTGAGGGTTCAAAAATTTCTATATTAGATAAAATAGTTGGGGCTGCTGCTTAGAAATATTTTAAATTAATTCATTGCTTTGTTTTTTCAACTTTTGGAAATCCGTGTTTTTCTCCCCAGTTAAAAGGGTCTTCTCTCCATTCTTCAAGCATTTTTTCTTGCTCTGAATTTATATAACCTGTTTCTTTTGCTATTTTTAATAAAGTATCATAAGTTAAAAGAGATTTTACTTTACAAGGGGTTGTTAAAAATTTTGTCTTTTCCTTGTCATATGGTCTTTTTCCTTGAAACATTTCTTCTGCTTCTTTAAATCCATAATTAAAAATAGAAAAACAATGTTCACAAACTCCGTTTGCATTTCTAATTGCTTGAACAGCATTAACAGAACTTCCTCCTGTTGAAATTAAATCTTCTATCAAAAGAACTCTTTTCATTTCCAAAGTGTCTTCAGCATCTATGCCTTCTATTTGATTTTTTAATCCATGATCTTTTGGCTTGTCTCTTATATAAATAAGTGGACTTCCTAATTTATTTGATAAACTTGTTGCTAATGGAATCCCTGATGTTGATGTTCCTGCAATAATATCATAAAATAAGTTTTGTTCATTAATCATATCTACAAAACCATCTGTAATTAATTGTCTATGTGTAGGATTAAACAAAAACATTCTGTTATCATTATATATAGGCATTTGGAAGCCAGAAGCCCAAACAAAAGGTTTATCTGGATTTAGTTTAATTGCTTTAATTTCTAAGCCTCTTTGAACAATCCTTCTGTCATAATCTTTCATCTCTATCAAAACAAAAATCTATTTTTAAGCATTAATGTTCTAAAAAATATATAACAGAATTATTGTAACTTCGCTAACTTACCTTGAATATCTTCAAGTTGTCTTTGAATACTTTGTTGTTTGTTTAACTCAACTACTCTTTCTTTTTTATAGGGGATATTTGATTTTTGCTTTTCTGGAAATGTTGATTGGATAAGACTTATTTTTGCCTTTAGAGTTTTTAGTGCAACATTTAATTTATTTTTTATGGCAATCTCTTTTGTTCTCAGTATTTTATAATTCCTTAGATTCTTAGAAGTTCTAAGGAGATTTAACTGAGAAGATAACAGGTTCTTTTTTGTATCTAAAGATTCTTCATATTCTAATTTTATAAATTTTGTTTCCATTTTTTGATTTACTTTTTTGTTATTAATGTGACAAACGATTTACTCTTTGCAGATGAGAAGAGTAAGTTTTGTTTGATTTTTAATGTATTAATTTAGAGATTATTTATTTTTAATCCAGCTTATTAAAAATGCTTTTATCAATAAGGTCTAATCTTGATTTTATCATTTGAATTTCTCTTTCCCAAGAATCTAATTCTTTTTCTTCATCTTGTTTTATTTTTTTTGTTCTTTCTAACAAATCTTCAATTTCAATTATTTTGTTTTTTATGTCTCTAAATGTTTCTACAGTTATTTCAAATTTATCTAACCTTACATAAATTGGTTCTGCTTGTTTTATTGTTTTGTTTGAATTATTAAATCTTGAATTATTAAACTCAGGTAACTCTATTGTTCTTCTTTCAGTATTAATAGAACGATTAATGTCCTCAGGATTATAGGCATTTAGTTGTTTAGTTTGTTTTTCAAAAAAAGAATGACTATATTCATTATTAGGGTCATTAACTTCTTGTTTTACAGCTTGAGTAAAATTATTTTCTGGTTTGTTATTTAGAAAAGAATTTAATGGATATGTTTCTATGTTTGGAAGTCCTGGAGGCGTATCCGGAAGGTTTAAAGATTCCATAGGCAATTCAGGTAGCTTTGGTAGAGAAGGTATCTCTTCTGTATTGTTTTTCTTTTTACTAAATAATCCCATTTTTATCCTTTTTTTATATCCTCTTTAAAGGATTATTATTTATAAAACTATTGTTTGATTGATTACTATCTAAAATAATCATTTCAGTAGGGTATAACCTAATAACTTTCCCTCTCTTGAAAATTATGGAAGACAAGTCAGGCTGTGGTATAATTAGTGAGTGGGACACTCACACATAAATTAATAATAAATTATGCCATACTGCTCTGAC
>JBBSXH010000182.1:0-1571 GCA_038045865.1 Nanobdellota archaeon | reverse complement strand
TATCTGCAAATTCTTTATTTATAACTAAATTAAGATTAATCATATCTGTTTTAACAAGCCCAGCCTTTTTTCTTCCTGCCTGAACTTTTCTACTTATTTCGCGAGCATATCCTTCTGCTTCAAGTTCAGGAGTTATTTTTGTATCAAGTTCAACAATGCTGTTTTCTGATTTTAAATTAATTTTAATTTCTGTTCCCTTGATATTTAATTGGTTTTTAATAATCTCCTGCAATTCATTATTGATTTTTGTTTTGCACTCAATTTTTGCTTTGCTTAAAGGCCATTTTAATCCTATTTGAACTTTATCTCTTTCAAATAATCCTTTTTCAATTATATCAAGAACTAATAAAAACTGATTTTCTAATTCTTCATTAATTAATCTATTATCCTGCCTTGGAAATTCAGATAAGTGCACACTTTCTTCTTTTACAATTTTCTTTTCTTTTAATTCCTGCCAAATTTTTTCTGTGATGAATGGACTAATTGGAGCGATTAATTTTAACAATCCAATTCTTATTTCATTTAAAACCTCATAAGTTTCTTCTTGTCTGTCTCTTATCATTTTAATATAAGTTCTTGATAAATCCATAACTAAAAATTGTTCAATCAATTGAACAACTTCTGTAAACTTAAACTCATTATATTTTTCTGTAGCATTTTTGATTAAATTATTATATTTGCTTAAAATCCATTTATCTTCAGCAGCTATTTTAGATTTTTCATCATCAGATGAACCTATTACTTCCAACTGATTAACAAATGTATTAACATTTATCAAAACTCTGAAAACTTTCTCAATTTCTTTGAATTCATTTTCATCAAATGCAAAATCATCTCCTTTTGAAGTTTTTGCAAAATAATACCTAATATAATCTCTTGAATATTTTTCAATTATTTCCTGTGGAGAAATTATATTTCCTTTTGATTTAGACATTTTTCTTTTTCCTAAATCCAAAACCATTCCATGAACAGAAATATTTTCAAAAGGTTTTTTATCAAATTTAATTTGAGATAATATTATTTGAGAATTCCACCACCCTCTTATCTGGTCTTTTCCTTCAATATTCAAATCTGCAGGCCAGAATTTTTTAAATTCTTTTTCATTTAATGCAGCCCAGCTTGAAACACCTGAATCAAACCAAACATCAAGAACTTCTTCAACCCTTTTCATTTGTTTTCCACAATTACATTTTATTGTTATTTCATCAATCTCTGGTTTGTGAACTGATTTAACTTTTTTTCCAGATAGTTTTTCTAATTCTTTTTTACTTCCAATTACTTTTTTTTCTCCACATTCACAAGTCCAAATAGGCAAAGGAGTTCCCCAATATCTTTTTCTTGAAACAGGCCAATCAGAAATGCCCTCTAACCAAGCTTTCATTCTTAATTTCATATAAGACGGAATCCAGTTTGTTCTTTCATTTTCACTTAATAATTTAGATTGAATATTTGAAATTTTTAAAAACCATTGAGGATTTGAAACCATTAACAAAGGAGATTTACATCTCCAACATAAAGGATAATCATGTGAATAATTTATTTTATGAACCAAAAAATTATCTTTTTCTAAA
>JBBSXH010000181.1:0-1928 GCA_038045865.1 Nanobdellota archaeon | reverse complement strand
TTTATCTTAAGCTTTCATCCCCACAGCAAGCTGTGGGGTATTCACGAGAATAAAATTTACATCTAATTCTCTTACCGTATATTTTAATTTTTCAATATGATTTACTTGAATTTTAACAAATGTTTCGTTTTCTAATTCCTTAGAATTATACCAAATTTTAAAAGTTACAAATGCATTGCTTCCTCCAAATTGGAAATATCTTTTATTTTCTTTTTCCATTTTAAAATCCAAATCAAGTTTTTTAGCTATAACCTCAATTAATTCTCCTAATTGACTAATCTTATCAGACATTACTTCTCTAATCTTAGTATTTGATTTCCCAATAAATTCTTTTTGATTAAGATAAGTAAAGTCCATATCCTCAGAAAATCTATAATAACCAAAATAACATTTTGTTAAACAAGTTCCTCCCTTAAATACATAATTATCCTTAAAATCTTTATTTTTAACTAATTCACTAAGAAGCATTTGCAAAAGTATATCTTTCTCAATTAAATCTCTTCTTACTATATTCAGGTTTTTTGAAATAAAATCAGTTAAATCTTTATTTATCATTTTAACCCCTTAACAATATTCATAATTCTCCTATTATAATTCTTTGCATATTTATGTAATTTTATTTTAGATAATCCTTCGGCTATTTCTTCAAATTCCTCTTCAGTATAATGTTTTAAATATAGCAAATCAAGCAAAGTTTTTTCTGAATCTGAATAATTAACCTTTTTCTTGATTATCCCAAAAGATAACATTTTCGGAGATAATTTATAGAATTTTACTTTTCTTCCCATTATAATCATAGATTTGGCTCTAAAAATCTTATCATTAACAACATAATCTATAGTAAAATACTCATGAGTTAAATTATTAAATTTTAAGCCAGATCTTAAACCAAAATACCAATTTTTAACACCCTTTAGTTTCAAAGCCTCTCTTATAATTTCAAACATATTCATTTCAGATTTTCCCAACTTCCTTTCTTCAATAGAATAAACATAAAATATGCCCCTAAATATCCTTGCGATATACTTATTTCTAAGAAGATACTTCACAGTAGGAAGATATTCCATAGAAAGCCTTTTACAATAATCTTTAAGTTCATCAGCCACAATAAATTTTTTATTATCATTATCTATTGCTAATTTTTCAACAATCAATTTTAATGTCATTTTTTACTCCTATATCTCTTAGATATCTTTCAACTATCTATGTATCATAAAGATACAATATATGTATCCTTTTGATACTTATAAATCTTTCTTTTCTGTATGATTTCCAGAGGTTAGTAATCAGTTAAGTAGCCCCTCTAAAATAGTAACAATCCAAACATTTATAAATCCCAAACCCCTAAGATTTTCATATTAAAATAGTTAATATCATTTAAGCAAAGATAAGCTTAAAAATAAGCAAAGATTAATATAAAATAATAATAAAAATATTTAAGCAGTAATTAATATTTTTTCTTGAGTAGGGATTGTATATGAAATTTTTTCTGTTCTATTAAATCCTTCTAATATAATCTGAATTAAAAATCCCCCTCTAACTTGATTTATGTTTATTTTAGCACTATTTAGCATATTAAGTATACTTGGGTCTTTTTCTATTGATTTTAAATATTCAGAAATATTTCTTATCTCAAGATTAGCAACTCTGTTTTTTGTGGTAATATCTAAAACTAAATTAAGGATACGTACACTACCATAAATTTTTTCATCCTTTCTAAGATTATTAAAGATCATTAATCTATCAAAATCTTCATCATACATAAAAGTGTCTTTTTTTATCATAATTAATTTAAACTAATAGAATATTTAAAACTATTTGGGATGAATTTAATATGTAGTGTCCGGAAATTATTTATCATATATTTCAAAACCAGCCTTGCGTGGTAATTACTTCATCTTATTAAAATAAGATAATCTTGCTCGGTT
>JBBSXH010000180.1:0-1783 GCA_038045865.1 Nanobdellota archaeon | reverse complement strand
ATCATTGGAGTATAAAAACTTTAGAATTTTATAACAATATTTATGAGATTATGAATTCAAGCAAACCAATTATGAGTTATAAGAATTATGCAACCCAGTAGAGCCAAAACCACCATCTCCTCTTTTGGTTTCAGATAATTCAGAAACTTCTTGAATTTCTGCAGTCATAATTGGTTGAATTAATAATTGTGCAATCTTTTGGGCTTTTTTTATTTCATAGGGTTCTTTTGAAGTATTGTATAAAATAATTTTATACTCTCCTCGATAAGTATATTCTATTACTCCACCCATTGATTTAATTCCTTTGTTAGCTACTCCTGATTTATCCCAAACTAAAGCAACATATCCTTCAGGAAATTCAATTGATATTCCTGTTGAAACTAAATGTTTTTCTCCTGGTTTTATCACACAATCTTCACAAGAAAAAATATCCATTCCAGCATCTCCTTCATGAGCATAAGAAGGAATTATTGCTTCTAGATTAAGTTTTTTTATTTTTATTGGGATTTTGTTTGACATGTTATTTTTTCTATACCTCTTACTTTATTTAAAACTTTATAGACTTTTGTTTTTGATTTATCTTGAGTAAGATAAACAAAATATTTTGTGTCTAACCTTTCAAATATTGCTTCAATTCTGCTTAATTGAGGGATATTAGAATCTTTGTTATTATATGCAGAATTTTTAAGTAAAACACTTATTATATCTCCTGCTACTATTTCCTGTTCTTCAATTGCTTTTTGTAAATCTTTATAATACATTTTCAAATAAGACTTTTTTGCTTAATAAATAAGATTGCAATAAAAAAGATGTTTTGAAATTAATTTTTGTGAATCTACTGGTTAATATTTTTGTTGGAATGAGACATGTAAGAGATTTTTTATAATTTTTTAATCATCTTCGCTTTGATTTTAATTCTTTAAGATATGAATATAATAAACATATCGATGAAGATTATACAATATTAAAAAGAAGGTTAATTAAGCTTAAAACTTGTTTTGCTTAATTAAAAATAGATAAAAATAAAAATTTTATTTATGCCATGCCCCGCAACTGCATGGACCTTCTGCAACATCACACCATTGAGAACCATTTAATCAATATTTTGGAGCCCTGTCCATTTCCATAGGGTCTATTGCACCTTCAGACATAGAATTATTAATTAATACATTTAAATTAACTCTGCCCCTATTTTTATAAATAACTGCACAATATTTTTTAGTGAAATCTCCTGTAGTAATATTGTTTTTTATTAATTTTATTAGTTCATCGGTTGTAAATTCTAAACAATAATCATTAGCTAAATTATCTCTTAAGTTTGAAATACTTTTTACAATGTTTTTTAGAGGAATATCTTTATTTTCTAAATCCATATAATCTAATCCTATCATTGCATTTAATCCTCTTAAAAATCTTCTTCTTCTATCTTTTTTGTCGTGTTGAAAAATAGCCATTAATAATTAATAAAAGGCCTCTTTAAAAAGATTATTATAAAAAATAAAAAAAAAATTATTAGATAAATTCTAATTACTTAACTTAGAATCTTTCTGGTCTTGGCATAGTTGCATAACATTCTCTACAGTAAACCGGTTTACCTTCTGTTGGTTTGAATGGCACTTCGCATTCTTTCTTGCATTTGCTGCAAGTTGTTTTATGCATTTCTCTTGGTCCAAAATTGTTTCTTGAACCACTAAAATTGTTGAATCCCATGTTTGATTTAATCCTCCGATGTATATTTAATTTGTCTATAGTTTTTAGCTATAAAATACTTAAGAAATCTTTT
>JBBSXH010000179.1:0-2535 GCA_038045865.1 Nanobdellota archaeon | reverse complement strand
TCACAAATATACCCTTTTAATGTTACTTCTCCCATTTTATCTTTATTTTGCTTTTATTTTTTGCCCCTATTTTACTTATATTTACTAAACCACCCAAATATTTAAATATAGCAGTATATACCTATTAGTAATATACTAATAAGTATTAGAATAAAATGAAACTCTGCCTAAAATGCCACCTCCCCATTGACGAATTTAACCCCCAACAAAAATGGTTTATGGCCATAACTAAATTAGGTCAAAAGATAACTGCATTTGAATGCTTTCATTACGAATGTTGGGTAAAGTTTTGGAATGAAAGTGTGGGATTAGAGACTATGAGCAAAATGGAAAAAAAGAAAATAAAAATTGCCTGCTAAATAATTCTCACCACTCATCTTAATCCTGTCTCACATAACTCTTGCTTCTCATTTGCATAACATAGCCTCTTCATCATAACACTATCAAACTAATCCGTAATTTGCTTGGACTATGGACAGCAAATTTATAGGAATTTAATAACCTCTCATTTCATAACACTACTAACAATAGACTCATAATCACCCAAATTCCCCATTAACCCCTAAACAGCAAGATTTATAAATAACATCAATTACTTAATATCTAATTAAACAATGTTACAATATAGAGAGTAATATGAAAACAAATAAAAATAGTATAATAAAATCACTTTCTCAGAAAGAAGTAGAAATTATAGCTTGGCTAGAATTTTATCAAAAATATTTTTTTAAAATAGATGATGTGACTCATTTATTTAAAAATAAAAAGCAAAGATATAATATTATTCAAAGACTTATTCATAAAAAAAGAATAGTCAAACTTAACAAAGAGAAATATTATCTTGTTCCAATAAAAGCTAAGTCTGGAAAGTGGACAGAAGATCCGTTTATAATAATTGATGAAATAATGGATGGAAAAGATTATTTTATTAGTGGTTGGGGGGCTGCAAACTTTTGGAGAATAACCGACCAAATTCCATTTAGATATGATGTTTATACAACTCGAAGACAAGGAAAATATAAAATTCTTGGAGTAGAAATTTCATTTCACAGAACAACAAAGAATAATATTAAAAAAAAGGTAATAATTAAAAAGATTAAAATGCATGAATTTAAAATAATAAATAAAAATGAGAGCAAAAAATGGATGAAATTAAGAGAATAGACAGCAAATATCTTCAGGAGATATATGCAACAAGAGGATTCACAATCCCATTGATAACTAAAGATTACTATCTCACATTAATTCTCTATCTTATTAAAGATGTAAAGGGAATTTATTTCAAGGGCGGAACTGCCTTAAATAAAATATTTCTAAATCATGCAAGACTATCTGAAGATATAGATTTTACAATTTCCAGGAATACAAAAGAAATCCAAAAAGAAATTTCCAAGATTCTAAAGGATTCAGGATTATTTGGAGAAATTACAGAAGATAAAAATGTTGAAGGCTTCCTAAGAATGGTCATTCATTATAATCTTGAAGGTCAAAAAGGAGAGGTTTTTATTGATTTAAACAAAAGAGCAAATGTGGTTAATGATACAGAAAAACATAAGCTTAATCACTTTTATGAAGGATTTGTTCCTGAATTTGAAGTTAATACTCTTTCTAAAGAAGAAATAATTGCAGAAAAATTTGCTGCAACAATTGGTAGAAATAAACCCAGAGATCATTTCGATGTTTATCAAATAATTCATGCAAAAATGCCAATAAATTTAGAACTCGCTAAGAAGAAATGTGCTGATTCAAACGATGAGTTCTCAATAATAAAAATGTTTAATAATTCTAAGAAATTAAAGAATAGATGGGATGAAGATATGGTTCCATTATTAGCAAAATCAGTTTCATTTCAGGAAGTTATTCAATTCTTATCCAAACACTTTAAATTAAAAGAAGAAAAAGAAAAGTCTAAGCATAAAAAATAATTACTTTCTCCAACTCATCACCAAATAAACCCCACTAATTATCCCCTGTCCAATTAAATAAGCCCACCCTATTCCCATTAATCCTACTCCTCTATTAATTAACAGGTAGCTTCCTCCAAGAATTAATATTGCACTAACTATACTCATGATTACTATTGTATTTATTCTTTTCTTTATATTTAATAATGTCCCAAACACTGCATTAATCCCAACAAAGATTCCTGAAATTGCCAGTAATTGCAAAAATCTAAATCCTTCACTTGCATATTCTTTCCCAAATAATAATAAAATATATTGACCAAAAAATATAACCACTATTATTGCAGGAATCAAAAGAAGCGAGATTATCTTAATTGCTTTTTTTATCTGATGCTTAAGTTCTTTCTCATTATGACTTCCTTCTGCAAATAAACTTTGGCTAACTCCTCCAGGTATTACAAATAATAAACCTGCAATCATCATAGCCATATAATAATATGCAGATTGACTTGCACCTAATCTATTTAAAATTAACAAAGGAAGAATCATTGTTGGCAAACCTCCAATAAATCCTGCAATATAATTTCCAAATGAATATCCACCAATCTTTTTTATTATTGAATCATGAATT
>JBBSXH010000178.1:0-1940 GCA_038045865.1 Nanobdellota archaeon | reverse complement strand
AAAAAATAGATTATTTAAGTGGAGGCTTATTGAAGCCAAAAGCATATCCAAGCGAGATTGTGATGTTTCTTGGCAATAATCTTAAAAAGTTAAAGCAATTGCCTAAAAATGTAAAAGTATGTGTGTTTAACGAAGAGTGGATAACTAATGAGGATTTAAAGAACTTCTTGGCTTTCAATGAGTCGCAAATTGGTTTTATGGATACTGTATTTGAAATACATGATGATAAGCATATAACCTTAACAGAATTGTATGAATATCTTATGAGAGTAAGTCAGCCAAGTAGGGAAAGAACACAGCTTAAAGAATTTGGTGGTGGGCATTATATGGTGATAAATACCTTAAAAAGAAGAGCAAGAAGCTTATTAAGAAGCGGGTTGTTTTGGAATGACAGTAAAGATATACCTGATTATTTTGAATATCTTGATTTGGAAAAAAGTGTTAAGCATCCAGAAGTGATAACTACCTATAGCAGATATTTAATTGATAATCCTTATACAAGTTATGTGTGCATGAATGTGCTTATTAAGAAATTTATTGAGTTTATGGAATTAAGAGAAAGCAAAGTGCCTATGCTGTTTTATGTGCGTGAGCTTAATGATTTTTACAGAATGAAAGACCCACCACAGTATGTTGTTGAAATACAGGAAAACCTTGATAAGATATTAAGAAAAGGCAGGTTTCTTGGCAAGTCAAAGATAATGCTTGTTGCTGATACCCAGCTTTTAAATGATATACCTACTTATATGTTTAACAGCTTTAACAAGTATATTATTTTTAGGCTTCCTCTCGGAGATAGCAAGAGGTTATTAAACAAAGCTACTATACCTCCTCAATACTTACTTGCATTAAGCCAGTTAGAAGTTGGTTACTATATGGCAGTAATAAGCGGGGCATTCCAATATCCTTGCAGGGCTTTGCCTACATTACATAAGAAAGCAGAGCCTGACTTTGATGTGTTTGAGCATTTAACTAAGATATATGGAGCAAAAGATTATTTAACCTCATCTTTTATTTCGGGAGGCTAACTTAATAATAAATGGGCTGTTAAGTAAACGTTTGGTTAATTTATTTTCATATTTAGGATAGAAAATTATTAATATAAGAATAACAATGAATTTCAGGCAAAAGGTTTAAATATACTTTTGCTATTCTAAAGTAGTTAATAACAAAAATGAAAATACACAAAAGTTTAAAAAGGAAACAAAAGAAAAAGTATTTAATGCAAAAAAGAGGGCAAATTGAGACAGTAGCTATTATTCTCATTATTTTAACAACTTTAGGAATTAGTGTTACGGCTATTTATAATTCGTCTCCCCTTTATTTAGGTAATTCTGCCACTCATAAATATTTTGATTATCATAAATGTTCTGAATTAATTAAATCAATTGAACAATCTAATGTTGTGTCATTTAAAACAAAGGATGAAGCAGAAATCCAAAATTATAATGTAACTGAAGGGTGTGTTTAATTTATGGATAATAAACAACGTTCATATATTTGGGAATTAATAATTAATTTTGCATTAGTTTATTCTATTTTTATTGGTATAATACTATTACCCTATGTTTTTTTAAGAGGATTCTTTTCAAGTAAATTCTTTTTTTGGAGTTTTATTATTTATGGATTAATAATCATAATCTATGTGATTATGTGGATTGTAGATAAACTTACTTTTTTCAAAGATGAAATTACCAACTAATACTCCTATAAGTTTTAAATTTCAAATTAAGTATGATAAACTTAATACAAAATATAATAGACTTTGGGAACAATGCACTAATACTTCTTTCTTTATTCTCGCTTCAATTATAGCATATTCAATTGCTTATTTGCAATTTAAAACGGAAAACCAAACTATAATTATTTTTTTGAGTAATATAATTCTACCTGTAACTTTAATTGCAATACCTGTATTGTTGGTCTTTGGAGGTTTCCTC
>JBBSXH010000177.1:0-6621 GCA_038045865.1 Nanobdellota archaeon | reverse complement strand
ATCAATTAGTTTTTGAATGAAAATTAGGTCTCAAAAACTACTTGGGATGTAGCCGGTGGCTTATTAAGATTTATAAATCTGGGTTGCATGTTTTATTTATGAGGTGTTATATTTATTTATTCAGGCATGGCGTTACTCCAGATAATGCAAATGGAGTTTTTTCTGGCTGGAGAGATATTGGGTTAAATGAAAAAGGTTTTAGAGATGCAAAAATAGTTTCTTTGAGATTAAAAAATAAAAAAATAGATTTGGCTTTTCAGAGTAATCTTTCAAGAAGTAGACAGACACTTAAGGAAGTTTTGAAATATCATAAAGGAATAAAAATTATTACTGATGATAGAATTATAGAAAGGAATTATGGTAATTTGCAGGGCAAAACTCATTTAAATATAGTTGAAAAAGAAGGATATAAAAAATATGACTTATGGCATAGAGGATATAATAATCGTCCTCCTAAAGGAGAAAGTTTAAAAGATATTGAAAAAAGGGTAATGGATTTTATAAATGACTTACTAAAACTAATTAAAAAAGAAAAAATTAATGTAGCTATATCTGCTCATGGGAATTCTATGAGGGCGTTTAGAAAATATTTTGAAAAATTATCTATTAAGGAAATGTGCAATTTGTATAATGATTATGAAAGTGTTTATGAATATTCTGTAAATGTTTGATTATTCTTATTTATTTTTTACTACAATAAAGGTTATAAATGAAATTTGATTTTTAGTCTTGCTTTAAAGGGTAACCTTAAATGGATTAAAAATAAAATGATAACCTATAATACAAACTTTCTTAGGTAAGACAAGTTTGAACAAAGAATACCTTTTGCGACAAAAGGTAAACCAAAATCAATTTATAGGTTATATAAATATAAAAACAATATGATAACCTATAATGAACTTTATGATGCATTGAGAAAAGAAAGATATTCTGAACAATTACAACCAATATCAAAGAATTTTATTAAAGAGGTTGCAGCTTATTTAAAAGACAAAAAAGAAATTGCAGGCAAGGAAGATGATGAGTTTTCTGATAGTATTACTAAGACAAAAAAACAATTTGAAAATTCTATTGCTATTTTTAAGGAATTGATATTGAGAAGAAAAAAGAAAATTCTTGATTTGGTTTTTGTTGCAGCTGAAACAGGAATTAGCAAAAGAGATTTTGAAAACATGCTTGCATTAGAAAAAGAATGTTTTGATGAAATTATGAAATCTATTGAAAAAAGTGATAAGAAAGTAGCTAAACTTTTGAAAGGTGCTGAAGATGAAGAAAAATCAAAAAACAAAATGATTGTTTTTGTGCAGGATAGTGAAGAATTCTTGGATTTAGAAGGAAATAGACTAGGGCCATTTAAAAAAGGAGATGTTGCAAATCTCTCTGAAGAGATTTCAAATATTTTAATAATTGATAAAAAAGCAGAGGCGATTGAGGAGGAATGATGCCCCCACGAGATGATTAATTTTCTTAAAATTAGTATATTATAAAAAGCCTCTGGAGGGAATCGAACCCCCAACCCTCAGTTTACAAAACTGATGCTCTAAACCGTTGAGCTACAGAGGCATAAATTACTTAACAAGAGAGGGTTTTTAAAGATTTTTAAGGATTAAAAAGTGAACTACTAACCTACTTTTTGCTTGTTAATAATATTATAATCCTTATCGCTTTGTTTATGATATTCAAAAATTATTTTAATCATCTTTGAAGCTTGAGAATTAATTTCAAAGCGGGTATGACTTAATAGATATTAGAAAACAGGAAATTCAGGTTAAAACTTGTTTTCCTGAATTTAGCATTAATTAATTTTTTATTCTTCCTTTTTTTCTTTAATCTTTCTTGGTTTTTTTACCTTTTTTTCACTTTCTATTTTTTCTTCTGTTTCTTCAACAACTTCTTCTGCTGTTTCTTTTCCTTCTTCTACTTTAATTGCTCTTTCTTGTGCTTGTTTTATTTCTCTTTCTGCTTCTTTTATTTTTTCCTGCTCCATTTCTTCAAATTGGTCTAAAGTTTCTTCTTTTTGAATTATTTTCCTTTTTTCAACTTTAGGAACTTCTTCAGGTCTTAATTTTCTTACAATTTCAAAAACTCTTATTTCACATAATGAAAGAGGATAAGTTTTCTTTAATTTTAGAGAGAGAGGTTTTTGTAATCTATTTGAAAGAATATCATTAAATAATTCTGAATCTGTTCTTTCTGCACAATAATCTTCTAACCAATTTTTTGTTTGATTTCTTAATGTTCTTCTTACAGCATTTGAAACCATTTTTCTAGTGATTACAAAGGGCTTTATTCTTACTAAACTTTCTTGAGTTGGAATTTCAAATGAATCTTCAACATAACTTATTCTTTTTCTAATCATTCTTCTAATAAAATAAGGCATTAAATTAATTTTAATTGGATTTGCAACAGCTTTTTTATCTATTTCTTCTACTCTAAATGTAACTTCTACACTTTTTCCTCTTAATTGTCTTGTTAAGTCCAAGTTTATTGTTTTGTTTATTATGCTCGCTACATTTTCTCCAACTAGTTCTATTTTAGTATTTACTAAAGGAACTTCTACTTCAATGAATTTTCTTCTTCTTGTTATTACTTTTGTTTCTTTAGGCATTTTTTATTTATTTTTCTCCAATTATTATTCTGCTAACTCTTCTTGATTTAGAATGTTTTGATTTTCCACAATCTTTGCAAGTATAGATTAGAACTTTTCTTGTTGTTGTTTTTGTTTTTCTCTTTCTGCTTTTTACTGCTTTTCTTGAGCTTCTTCCTTTGTTTCCTTTACCATGAATTGCCCATCTTAATTTTGCTCTTTCTAAAGAACCCCATTTTAAAGTTCCTCTTTTGTGTCCTGTGCTAACTAAATCAATCTTTTGTTCTGTTCTTTTTTTACAGAATGGACAAAATCTTTTTGTTGTTTTAGGAATTTTCATTTTCTTATAAATTCTAAGACAAAAGAAGGTTTTTAAAGGTTTTTGTGTTGACGGTGACTGAGTTAAATCATATTTAAATTTGAAGATGAGAATTTTATTTCGGAAAGGAGAACAGAGAAAGTTTTTAGAGTTAGTTAAAACAAAATTAAATTGTGTTTCAATTAGAGGTATTTTACAATTTGGTTCTAAAGTTTCTTATGATTGTTTGAAAAATTATTATGATGAAAGAAGATCAATTCCTGAGGAATTCTTTAATGATTTATGTTATCTTGCTAAACTTGATTCTGGGAAATTGAAAATAAAATTTGTTGAGGATAATTGGGGACAGGTGAAGGGTGGGAAGAGTAAAAATGGGCTCACCAAGAATTGAACTTGAGACTCCTCCACGTCAAAGAGATGTTTTACCACTGAACTATAAGCCCATACTTAAGAATGCTAATCCCCAAATATAAATATTTATGGTTTACCCTTAATTTACTTACTTACTAACTTATTAACTTAGTTATTTAATAAGAAACATTTAAATACATTTTATTTCTAAGTATGTTAGATAAAAAGAGTACTCTAATATAGAAATAGTTTAAAACATGAAAAAATACTTACTTTTAGTAGAAGATGAAAAAATCTGGGAAAAATTTAAAGAGATGACTGAGAAGGATATTAATAGTGAGATTATTGAACTAATAAAAGAAAAAGTTAAAAAAGGGAGTAAAAATGAGAAGTAAAACAAACTTTTTGAGACAAACAAGTTTGAACAAAAAATTAACTTTTCCGAGAAAAGTTATGTCAAAATCAAATACCATGAACAAAAAAGCACAAATCTCTATATTTATTATCTTAGCAATTGTTATTGTTGTAGGAATTGGAATCTACTTTGTTGTTCGGGGAAATCTTTTCAAACCTTCAATTCCTGCTGATTTTGAGCCTGTTTATAATTATTATTTGAGTTGTATCCAGGAACAAACTGAAACCGCAGTTTCTATTGCTGAAAGTAAAGGAGGATATATTGAATCTCCTGAATTTTCTCCTGGAAGCGAGTATATGCCCTTTTCATCTCAACTTGACTTTTTTGGAATAGGAGTTCCTTATTGGTATTATATTTCTGAAAATGGAGTTATGACTGAACAGGTTCCAAGCAAATCAAATATTCAAACACAATTAAAAACTTATTTAGACAATAACTTAAATTGCAATTTTAATGAATTTGAACAACAAGGTTTTATTATTGAATTAGGTGAAGCAATAACTGATGTGAGTCTTGCAGATAATAAAGTTGATATTAGTGTAAATCAAGATATTAGTATTAGTAAAGAAGATATTACTTGGACTGCAAATAGTCATTCTGTTTATATAATTACTAATCTTGGAAAATTATATAATCTTGCTAAAAAAATCTATAATCAGGAAAGGACTGATAATTTTCTAGAGAATTATGGGCTTGATGTTTTAAGATTATATGCTCCTGTTGATGGAGTTGAATTTACTTGTGCTCCAAAAGTATGGAATCCTCAAACAATAAAGCAAGAGTTAGTCACTGCCTTAGAACCTAATGTTCAGGCAATTAAATTAAAAGGAGATTATTATACTCTTAAGAAAAATGAGACTAGTTATTTTGTTAAGGATTTAGGAGCAAATATTGATGTTAATGCTAATTTCTTGTATTCAAGAAACTGGCCAACTAAAATTGCAATTTATCCTGATGAAAATCCTTTAATTGCAGAATCAGTTGGGCCTGCACAAGGATTAGGTGCTTTGGGCTTTTGCTATGTCCCTTATCATTTTGTTTATGATTTTGCATATCCTGTTTTAATACAATTATCTTCTGGAAGTGATATGTTTCAATTCCCTATGATTGTTGTTATTGATAAAAATAAACCTCTTAAAGGATTAGCTGCAGAGTCAATTGAAGATATTGAACCAGAGTTGTGCAAATATAAAGTTCAAGAAATAAAAGTCAATACTTATGATATTAATTTAGACCCTATTGAAGCAGATATTAGTTTTGAATGTTTAGAAGAAAAATGCAATATTGGAAAAACAAATTTAAGTGAAGGTGTTGCTGTTTTGAATTCTAATTTTCCTCAATGTTATAATGGATTTATAGTTGCAAAAGCAGAGGGTTATGCTAACAAGAGATATTTATTTTCTACAATTAGTTTAGGTAGTGCAGATATTGTTTTAGATAAACTTTATAATGTTGATATTAATTTAAAAGTTGATGGACAAAACACTTCTGATTTTGGAATAATTAGTTTTAATTCAGCTGAAACTACTGCTATTGTTTCTTGGCCTGCTCAAAAATCAGTTAATTTAAGTGCTGGAGAATATTCTGTTAGTGTTTATATTTATAGAAATTCAAGTATTTTTATTCCTGCTACTAATCAGCAAAAATGTGTTGAGGCGACTAAATCAGGATTATTAGGATTATTTGGTGCAACAGAAGAAAAATGTTTTGATTTAAATATTCCTGGACAAGTATTATCTAATGTTATTGCTGGTGGAGGAAAAGTGCAGGATTATTTTATTGAGTCATTACTTGAAACAGGAAAACTTCAGATAGATGTTGATGGTTTACCTGTTCCTAAAACATTAGATGATATACAATCAAATTATAATTTATTGGAGGTTAAAACAATTAATCTTGAATTTAAAAATGAAGAAAAATAATTTTATGTCGGAAATTAAACTACATCCTAAAGGATGTAGATGTAAGTCTGTTTTAATTTCTGAGCATCCTAAAAACAAAACAAACATTGTTTTTTTGATATTTAGAATAATCTTGATTTCTGTATTTGGAATTGGATTTATTAGTTTAATTGGTTTAACGAGTGCAGTAACAACTCAACCTTTTCAAGGAGGAACTAACTGGGGATTTTCAGGAGTTCAGTATAATACTCCTGGAAGTTATAGAACCTTTTCACAAGATTATGCAAGTGTTTATTGGCCAATTTTAGGAGATAGAGAAAAATGTGAAGCACAATCTGATTTTTTAATATTTATTCGTCCTGGTGGATGTTCTCCGAATGTTGTAAGAAGTGATTTATTAGAAGAACAAAATGTTCCTGTATTCTGCAAAATAGATGTTGTTAAATTAAATCCTCTTGTTGATATTTCACAATTAAAATCAGTAAGATTTTCAGGAGATTTTGGAAAATATGTTGCAGGAGTTAATTTTCATCCTAATGCAGAAGCAATTTCAAGCGGATATGATTCATTAGAAAATCCATTAATAAATGATGCAGGTTATGTAGTTGTTGTTTTAAAAAGAATTCAAGCAGAAAAAGATATGCCTGATTCAGTCATAGTTAATCTTACAGGTGTTTTAAGATATGATGCAAAGAATTTTTTTGGTGCAGGACAACAGAATTTTTATTTAAATGTTGTGGATGCTCAAAATTGGAGCATAGGAGATAATTATAAAGATAATTCTTTTTTTAAAGGAAGAGGTTATTTAAAATTAGATGATGTTCAGGGTGAAAGAGCATATGTTTCTGTTTATAGAGATAAAGATACAAAACTGACAAGTTTTGTCTTGGAAAAAGGAAAAACTTCGAGTGTATATTATATGCCTGGATTTTACTGCAAAGCCGGAATAAGTTTAAGATTAGATGATTTAATTGGAAAAGTCAAAAAAGTTGTTTTAGAAGTTGATGATAATCAATTGTCTCTTGTTGAAAATGAGAGATTTTTAGAT
>JBBSXH010000176.1:0-1123 GCA_038045865.1 Nanobdellota archaeon | reverse complement strand
TCCTTTGAACCGGGCGACTTTGACTTCACCAACACCGCTTCCTCCGGCACCTTAAGCCTGGATTGGACCAACGGCCCCGCCTCCCGAGCTTTCAATGAAACCATAACCGGTCTATGGAAGTTCAACGCCACCTCCAATCAATTCAATAACACCCTTGAAATCGGCACCGCCTCCATATCAGCAGGAGGAATCAATACCAGAGGAGGCTATGCCCAGACAGGTACAACAACTAATACCTTCAGCGGCCAATCCACTTTCTCTGCCGCCTCTACCGGACTCATAGTATCCAACAATGCTTCGGTGTCGGCTCTCTTCGAGGTTGGCACCAATGTATTCTATGTCGGCACCTCCAATGTCGGCATCGGCACCCAAAATCTCACTACCGATGCCCTTGAGGTTGTCGGCAATGCCAGTCTTTCCGGAGACATCCGTATTAATGGCAATGACATATTAGATTCCGCCGGTACTTCAAGGATAGCCCTTAACAACTCCACCTTTGTTGACCTAAACAATGATCTTGAAGTCTCGGGCAATGATATCCAAGACTCCGCCTCTACCGTCAGAGTCACCTTCCAGACCGGAGGTACCCTTTTAACCGGCACCGCTAGTGTCTCGGGTAACTTCGAAGTCGGTACCAACTTCTTCCTGGTAGATCAGACTAACTCAAGAGTAGGCATAGGATCAGTCAACCTCTCTGAAGCCCTTGAACTAGTAGGCAATGCCTCCATATCAGGAGACTTGAGATTAAACGGCAGTGACATCATAGATTCAGCAGGTACAACCAGAATTACCATAGGAGCCAATAACCTTATTACCGGCAATGCCTCAACCTCTGCCGCCTTTGAAGCCGGCACCAGACTAATTGCCGTCACCGCCTCCATATCCCAATATGACCTGCCTGATAAAGACGGCGGCCTTGTCCCTGATTGTGAAGCCACCACCGATAAGCTGGTATATGACTCTGCTACCAAGAGATTCGACTGCGGAGTCGATCAAAACACCGGCGGCGCCTGGCTAGGCCTTGATGCCCAGGTAACCGGTACCACTCAAGTTAAAATCACCAGCCTCTCCTTTGAACCGGGCGACTTTGACTTCACCAACACCGCTTCCTCCGGCACCTTAA
>JBBSXH010000175.1:0-3141 GCA_038045865.1 Nanobdellota archaeon | reverse complement strand
AGAGATATATTATTTTATGCACAAATGCTTATACTTTGGAAGAACATAATTTAATGAAAGAATTTTTCATAAAAAAATTTGGATTAAATCCTACTATTGGTTTTAGAGATAATAAATATTATTATTTAAGATTTAAAAAAGATGATTCAAATAAATTAATTCAGATTATAAAACCCTTTATATCTAAATCTATGATATACAAGATTGGAGAATAATATGCCTAATAATGAAGAATATAATGCAGAATCAATTAAAGTACTGGAAGGTTTAGATGCGGTTCGTAAGAGACCAAGTATGTATATAGGAAGCACTGGAAAGGATGGTTTACATCATTTAGTATTTGAAGTTGTAGATAATTCTATTGATGAATGTTTGGCAGGTTATTGTAAAATTGTCCAGGTTATTTTGAATAAAGATGGAAGCTGTACTGTTATTGATGATGGAAGAGGTATCCCTGTTGAGAAACATTCTGTTTATAAAAAATCTGCTATGGAAATTGCTTTAACGAAACTTCATGCAGGTGGAAAATTCGAGAAACAGGCTTATCAAATTTCGGGGGGGTTACATGGAGTTGGTGTAAGTTGTGTAAATGCATTATCTATTAAATTAATAGCAAAAGTTTGCAGAGATGGAAAAATTTACCAGCAAGAATATAAGGTAGGAAAACCATTATATGATGTTAAAGCAGTTGGTAATTGTGATAAAGACAAAACAGGAACTGAAATAACTTTTTATCCTGATAAAGAAATCTTTTCAACTGTTGAATTTGACTTTTCTACTTTAAAAAAGAGATTACAAGAAATTGCTTTTTTAAATCCTGAAATTACAATTATCTTAAAAGATGAAAAACAAGACAAAGAAGAAAAGTTTCATTATGAAGGAGGAATTTTAGAATTTGTTAATCATATAAATAAATCTAAAGGGGTTTTGCATAAACCAATTTATTTTAAAAGAGAAAGTAATGGGAATACTATTGAAATAGCAATTCAATACAATGAGGGCTATAATGAAAATATTTTTGGTTTTGTTAATACTATTAATACAACTGAGGGGGGGACACATATTTCTGGTTTTAAGACTGCTTTAACAAGAGCAATTAATGATTATGCTGAAAAGAAAGGTCTTTTGAAAAATGAAAAAATAGTTGGAGATGACACTAGAGAAGGATTGACTGCAATTGTTAATTTAAAAATGAGAGACCCCCAATTTGAAGGGCAAACCAAGACAAAGCTTGGGAATTCAGATATGAAAGGAATTGTTGATTCTATTGTTTACACTGCTCTAATAGAGGTTCTTGAAGAAAATCCTAATATTGCAGGCAAGGTTGCTCAAAAAGCACTTGAAAGTGCAAAGGCAAGAAATGCTGCAAAAAAAGCAAGAGATTTAGTTAGAAGAAAATCTGCTTTTGGTGGGATTGGGCTTCCTGGAAAATTATCTGATTGCTCTTCAAGACAAAGAGAAAAAACAGAATTATATATTGTTGAAGGAGATTCAGCAGCTGGATGTTTTTCTGGAGAAACAAAAGTTGCACTTGCTGATGGAAGAAATTTATCTTTTATTGATTTAGTTGAAGAAGATAATGTTGGAAAAGAAAATTTTTGTTATACAATTAAATTGGATGGAAGTATTGGAATAACAAAAATAAAAAGCCCTAGAATAACTAAGAAAGATACAGAGGTTATTGAGATAACTTTAGATAATAATGAAAAAATAATTTGTACTCCTAATCATAAATTTATGTTGAGGGATGGAAATTATAAAGAAGCTAAAGATTTATTGATAACTGATTCTTTAATGCCTTTATATTTAGAAGTTACTATTAAAAATAATCATAAAATAAAAAGTATTATTAAATTAAATCAAAAAATTGATGTCTATGATTTTGAAGTTCCTGAGACACATAATTTTGCTTTAGCTTCAGGGGTTTTTGTTCATAATAGTGCGAAATCTGCAAGGGAAAAAGAATTTCAAGCTATTTTACCTTTAAAGGGTAAAATTTTAAATGTAGAAAAAGCAGCACCCTCAAAAACTCTTTCAAGTGAGGAAATTATAAATTTAATTACTGCTATTGGAACTGGTGTTAAAGAAGAATTTGATATTGAAAAATTAAGGTATCATAAAGTAATTATTATGAGTGTAGACGGAGAGGAAGCAACTTTTATTCAGTCTCCAAATGGTAAAATCTCTTTTGTTAAAATAGGAAATTTTATTGATTCAGTTATAGAGGGAAAAGTTGATTTGACAAAATACAAAGTTTTATGTTTTGGATTAAAATCTGGAAAAACTCAGTTTAAATCAATTAAAGCAGTTATTAGACATCCTATTCAAGAAAAATTATATGAAATACAAACTTCTTATGGAAGAAATACTAAAATTACTTCTTCTCATAGTGTTTTTGTTTTTGAAAATAATAATTTTAAATTGAAAAAAGGAAATGAGATTAAAAAAGGTGATAGAATTGTTGCTCCAAAAAATCTGCCTTTGTTTAATTATAATCCTATTTCTAAATTAGATGTCTTATCTTTATTTATCAACTCAAAAGTAAATATTAAAGACAAGATTTATATTAGAGGGAAGAGCATAGAAGAGCTTATGAAATCTAAAGTAAGAAAGATGTATAAAGATGATAATGAATTTGTAGATGAACGAGTGATTGTGCCCGAATTTTTTGGAAGAATTTTATCTGAAAAAAGAAATAATAAAAAATTGTCTCAAAAGTTTTTATGTGAAAATCTTGGTGTAAAGCAACCTTGTGTTTATTATGATTGGGAAAAAGGAAAAAATAAACCTTCTCTTACAAATTTTAAAAAATATCTTAAAGTATTGGAAATTGATGAAAAAAATGGCTTGTCGCAGGTTCAAATTGTAAATTCAAAATTAGATAATATTTGGGATAAGCAATATAAAAATTCTGGAAGAAATAAAGTTAAAGATTATGTTGAATTTTCTAAATTACAAAAGCAAGATTTAGAGTTTATAGGTAATGAAGTTAGGATTTCTCCTTTTCATTATGCTAGTAAAGGAATAAATAGATTTGTAAATGTTGATAGCAATCTGGCTAAATTAATGGGATTTTGGGTTGCAGAAGGTTCGTGTTCTTTGAGAAATGGGATAAGAGTTTCTATTGGAAATAATAATGAG
>JBBSXH010000174.1:0-1069 GCA_038045865.1 Nanobdellota archaeon | reverse complement strand
GAACAAATTTAAAATAATGGTTTATAAGCAAAAGTTAGCAAGTCCAATGATATAGAAAGGTTTAAAATGACTAATAATATGATTTTTAAGACTTAGAAAAAAAGTTCTGATAAATTTAAAATGATAAGGGTTAATGGAAACGGATTTGATGAATATTTTACTGCATTTAGCCAAGGCAGGATTAAACCAACAGAATTCTTATATGTTAAGCAAAGAGAACATGATATAAATTGGTTTATCATAAACAGCGAAGGAGAACTTACATCTATGGTTCAAGAAGATAAAGAAGCAAAAGTAAATCCTGCAGAATTATTGTCAAAAGAAAAATGGTTTGTAACTATGAACTTTCTTGCACAAGAACAAAGAGCACAATATCTTAAATAAACTATAGGAAAAGAAAGTACGAAAACTAATTTCTTTTCCTATCTATCAAGGAAAAAATTTACGGAAATTTATTTCCGTTGATATAAATAAAATAACAATGGCAAAAATCCTTTGGATTTTTGGCTATTCAAATTTATCAATAAAAAAACAAAAATTTGAACATGGTAAAAATAAAATGGAGAGGTGTTCAGGCATTTAGGAATGAATTTGATGCTGGAAGGATAGAACAAGATACTAGGATTTATATTCCTAATCCTAGAAGGCATGAAGATGATTTAAGTTATATTGTTATGGATAGAAATACTTTATTAAAAGAAAATGGTTTAGAGTTTGATAAAAGAATTCCTCGTGAACAAGAAAAATCTAGTTCTTTTAATCCTAACCAGATATTATCTAGGAGAGGATGGTATGTGCTGGGATGAAAAATTAAATTAAATGCGCGGACCGGGAATTGAACCCGGCTCCCATCGTTGGCAACGATGTGTTCTACCGATTAACTATCCACGCTTAATTTAATCATTAAAGTTAAATTTTTAAAGGTTGTTATAATAAAATATTCTATGGAAAAGCAAATTGATGATAAACTACCTGATGACTTGTTTTTTAATACTAAAAAGATGTTTCCTCAAAATCATTGGAGTATAAAAACTTTAGAATTTTATAACAATATTTATGAGATTATGAA
>JBBSXH010000173.1:0-1476 GCA_038045865.1 Nanobdellota archaeon | reverse complement strand
CTTTAAAACCAGATTTTGGAGTTATTGGAGAAGGAGAAGAAACAATTATTGAACTGTTGACTAAGTTAAAGACAGGAGGAAAGACAACCCAAGTTAATGGGATAATCTGCAAAAATGAGAATAATGAAACAATCATAACTAAGTCAAGGAAACTTATTGAAGATTTGGATTTATTGCCTTTTCCTGATTTTAATGGTATTGGGTTTAATGAATCTTTAGAGAATGCTAGTGCTTATGGATTATTTGATTATCCTAGAATTTATCCTATCCTATGTAGTAGAGGATGCCCATTTCAATGTACTTTTTGCTATCATTGTCTTGGAATCAAGTATCGTATAAGATCTATAGAAGGAATACTAAAAGAACTTAAAGTTGCTATAAAAAAATACAAGATTAATTCAATAATGATTTATGATGATTTATTTTCATTTGACAAACAAAGATTATATGATTTTTGTAAAAGAATTAAAAAACTTATCAAAGAAGTTTCTTGGGAAATTAGATGGGATTGTCAGATTTCTGTACAAAATGTGGACAAAGAAATGTTAAGAATATTAAAAGATTCGGGATGTTATGAAGTAAGTTATGGTTTTGAAAGTTATAGTTCTATTGTTTTGAAGAGTATGAAAAAACCAATAACTCCTCAACAGATTGATAATGCTATTAAATTAACACTAGAATCCGGGTTAAGTATCCGGGGAGGATTTATCTTTGGAGATACAGCCGAAACCAAAGAAACTGCTTACGAAACTCTTAATTACTGGAAAAAAAATTGTAGGGGGTTAATTGGATTAAACTTTATCCAACCTTATCCAGGAAGTGAGATTTATAATAATTGTGTAAAAAAAGGGATAATTAAAGATAAATTAGATTTTATAAAAAATCATATAAGCCATATAAACTGGTTAAACCTTACTAATAATATGAGCGATGGGGAAATTTTAAAATTAAAAGAGGATATTCTTGATGCAAGAAGAAGACATTGCAAATATACAATTCCATTAAGCATACACGAAGACAGAAAAAATAAAAATAGATATAATATCCTAATAAAATGCCCTCAATGTAATAAAAAAATTTTATATAGAAATTGTTTTATTAATAATCGGATTCATTATTTTATAGGGATGTGTTGCAAAAATTGTTTTAATCGTATTTCTATATCCAGTAAACTATACAAATTTGGAATGCTTCATTATCAAGGATTAGATTTTTTAAGAAGAAATTATTTATTAATTAGAGATAATTTTCTAAAAAAGCGATTATAGTTAGATATTGTAAATATAATTTTCTTTATTTTTTATCATAATCTTTATAAATTAATTTAAAATGTTTATTTAATGGAAATACTATTAATAATTCCGAGATATAATCTAACTAATAAAAAAGATTATGAATATTCATTTCCATTAGGGCTTGGTTATATTTCTTCAGCCTTAAAAAAAGCAAACCATAATGTGGATTGTCTTAATTTAA
>JBBSXH010000172.1:0-3877 GCA_038045865.1 Nanobdellota archaeon | reverse complement strand
TAAACTTGCCGATTTGCAAAAAATTATAGAATTAGTTTAGTTGGGATGTAGCCTGTTTTCTTGTTATAAATTTATTTGATGATATGTAGTTAGTAAATGTGTAGTTAATAAGAAAATTTATATGGTTTTATTAGAAGGAAGATAGAAATAATGAATAGAAGTATTACTTTATAGTTACTACAATATACAAAGATTTATAAAGGGAAAACACTATAGAATTGTATAAAAATTACAATTTTACTACAACAAAATGATAACACAAATACCTGAATTAAATAGGGTAAATATAGAACCTCTTGAACAAATCTTAGGAGAATGTCAAGAAGCTATTGATAATGGAGAATATCCTGATTCTGAATATCAATGTAAAAAGACTTATACTATTAGGGGATGTTGGGATTTATTAAAAGAAACTCCAAATAAATTTCTTGAATATATAGGGGTGAATTAAGATGGATACACAAAAACAATTTCAAACCTATGAAAATCCTGAATTAATTGGAAAAGGATTAGATGGTTTTGTTTATAGAATATCTGAAAATCATGTTGCAAAAATTGATGAAGATGTAACATTTATTGATTCTTTAAAACATCAATATGATATTTGTAAAAAATTATATGAAAAAAGTATTTCTGTTCCTAAACCAGAAGGTGTATTTCAAATCCAAATAAAAGGAATCCCTATTCCTGCATTTATAATGCAGTTTATAGAAGGTTTTAATATTAAAAAGATAAAAGATTCTCCTGACTTAATGAAACAATTAAAGTTAAGTGCTGATGATGTAAACAGAATTTGTTATCTTCATACTGCAGAAGTTATAAAAGCAGAAAGGTTAGGTTTTCATCCTACTGATGGGGGATATAATAATGGGATATGGTCTCCATCTGAAAATAAAAATTATTTAATTGATTTCAGTTATTGGAAGGAAACTAATTAAAGATGACCCCACAAAAACAATTCAATATTCGTAAGAGAATAGCAAAACACGGAGTTAATTCTATAATTGTTATTCCAAAACTTTTGCAAGCAGAATTACCAAGAGGAACAATTGTAGATATCCAAATTAAAATAATTGAAAATAATGAAAAAATTATGGAGGAAGAAAAATGAAAACTGAAAATTTAGAGCAGTCAGAGATTATCCCATATGAATATAGATTTGGTGCTAATGCTAATCAGATTAAAGTTCAAAGATATTTAAAACAACTTAAAAAAATAAATCCAAATCTGCAAAAAGTTATATCAGACAGGGGTGCACATATTATATTCTTTAATGGTTCTCTTACAGATAATCCAGAAGTTGCACATTTAAAGGAAACACTTCCAAGAGGATATAATGGTAGATGGTTTGATAATCAGACTTGTGATCAGCTTAGTGGGGGTTATTCTCCTAATGATAAGGCTATCTTATTAAAAACAAATGGATCTATTCTTCAAAGGGTTCTTTCAATTGATGATTTGTTATACCATGAGTTGGGCCATTGTTATGACTATTTAATTGGAGAATCTCAATATGGTAAAAAACTATCTGAATTAGGAATTGTTTCTTCTGCAATAGAGAAAGAACCTTTCTTTTTTAAATATCTTAATATTCCTGAAGAATATGTGGCTCACTCTTTTGAAAACTTTTACTCTGACAAATTTCAAAAAAAATCATTAAAAGAAAAACATCCAACTATCTTTAAATTATTATCTGATATTGAAATAAAAATTATTGATGGGGAGGAAGGAAAATGAAACCTCAAAAAAATGAAGAATTTAGTTTTAAGAGAATGTTTGCATATGCAATTGTTCCCACTATCATAGCTTGTGGAATTAATTATAGTATCTTTAATAAGAATCTTGAAAAAAGATTAGGGGCTCGTGCAGAAGCAGAAGTTGTTTCTCCAGTAGAAATAAAGAATTATTTAACTCAAAATCAAGAAGAGAAAATTGAAACTCAAAAATCAAATTCAAGATTAGAAAATATTGTTGTTAAAGATGAAAGACAAATTGAAAATATGAATAAAAAAACAAATAGTAGGGAAATTTGGGAAGATTATTTCACAGAATCAGATGTAGAAAAAGTAGCTGAAGTAATGTATGGCGAAGGTGCAAATCAGCCATGGATTGTAAGATATTTAATTGGAAGAGTTATTATGAATAGGATAGGAGCAGAAGGTTATCCAAAAACTCTTGATAAAGTTTTATATCAATATAATGGATTTTCCTGCACTGGTGCAGATATAAATAATACTTGGAAACAAGCAATTGGTAAATTACCTATGAATGAATATGATAAAAAAGTTTGGAAAGAATGTTTAGAAATTTCAAAATATGTTTTATCTGGAAAGCTTAAAGGAATTCCTAATGAAAAGAAAGTTAAAGCATATCATGACGCAAGAGTTTTTTATAAATATTTAAGAGATGACCCAAAACATAGAGCTTATTGGAGAAATTTAGTGCATGTTGGAAGATATGGAAATTTAGAATTTTATATTTCTATAAAAGATGAAAAAATTCCTACAAAAGCACCTTATTTTAATGGATTAGATGAAAATCATTGTGCAGAATATGTAAGAATGGCTGGAGAATTTTATGGTCAGAAGTTTGCAGTTCAATCAACTGATGCATGGGAATTTTCAGAGCATAATAAACTTGTAGCAAAAATTAAAGGAAGTTTAAAAGGATATGAAAATTATTTAGTTCCAAAAAAATCTGCTGTTACTTTTTATTTTAAAGATAGTAATTTTCATAAAAAAGCTATGAAAGAAGCAGGAAATACAATTACTCATGTGGCTTTGTATATGGGTAAAAATATAAATGGAGAAATGTGTTTTGCTGAAGAGTCTGGACCAGTTCAGAGATTAAGAAGTTATTCGCAATTAATTAATGATGGATACTCGCCAAGGGAAATTGTGGAGCCGAGGAGATAAAATAAATTTATGTTTAATATCTCTGTAGGAATGAGATTTGGAAAAGATATTTTGTAGTTTTGTGGGAGAAATTTTTATTAATGGATTAGTTTTTATAAACAAACTTCTCAATATCTTTTTGAGTTAATTATTCTTCAAAATACATTTATCAACTGTCTTATCATCTAACTTTTTAATATTATTTTGGAATTGTTTTAAAAACTTAACAGTTTCATCTGCAAAGATTTTTTTAACATCTCCGCTTGTTAATTTTCCTGATTTGTAATCTTTTTCTATTTTATCATAAGATTTTTCATCTAAAAAAAGACTTTTTAAATAAATGCAAGCGACATCAACTTCAGGATTTCCTCCAAGTTTTCTATGCTCTTCTAAAGTATCTTTGCCTCCTGAAAATGCCTGGCTTATTTTTCTTCTTATTGTTTTTTCATCATCGTTTAAGAAAATTGCATTATTTTTTGATTTTGACATTTTAGTTCCATCAATTCCAGGAAGGAATTTTGCATGAAGTATTGCAGGTTTTCTATAGCCAAATCTTTCTGCAATATCTCTTGAAATTCTAATATGAGCATCTTCATCAGGCCCAATAGGAACAAGAACATTTTTTATATTAAATTTTTCCTGTGGAAAGATTATGTGTGCAGACTGCACTGCTGGATAAAAATGCAAACCAATATTTTCTTCTGGTTTGTATCCATAAGTTGCTTTTATTTCAGAATAATTTATTTTTTTAGATAATTTAATCGCTAAATTATAAATATTTGTATAAATCTGGTCAATAATAAAATAAGTATTTTTAGGATCAAATCCATAAGCGATTAATTCTTTTGCAAGTTTTAATGAATTTTTTAGTGCCTCTTCTTGGGTCTTTACTTTTCCTTTAACATAACTTTCATCATCTGAAATAGGATTATAAACAGGTAATTAATATTTTTTCTGGAAAAATAGATTTGTATCAAAAACTG
>JBBSXH010000171.1:0-2175 GCA_038045865.1 Nanobdellota archaeon | reverse complement strand
TAGTGTGCTCAAAAATGCCTTTTCTTATTCCGAATTAAAATAGGGAGCGTGCGCAAAGAGCATTTTTGACATGTCAAGGATTATTTGATTTATTGTTAATGTACTGAATAAATATAGGTTTGTGAAAAGCAAGAAATATGAATTAGAAATCATAAAAATAATTTAATATTACATAATATAAACTCTTTTAAACCATGAATTTATAGTATAAATAGCATAATTATGCGCTGCTAGTTTACCGGTAGAATACCTCGTTGCCAATAAAGTAAATTCATGGAATTTCCTGAATTTTCGCTTTCCTATATGGAAAGAAAGCAAAAACGAGGTGAACCGGGTTCAATTCCCGGGTGGCGCATTTAATTTCGTTAAGTTAGTAGAAAGTAGTAGGTAGTTTGTAGTTTTTTATTAAGATTATTTTAAGAATGTTCTTAAAATTATATCCTGATTTTATATTAAAAATAATTTTACATAAAATTTAGAAATTTATCAATAAGTCTTTTTCTCTCAGATATTTGATTAGAATGTTACACAGCCCTTTTTCTATTCATAAAATATGTCCTTCGATTTTTATCTTGAGGGATTCTTGGATTTTTCCTTCCTTTTTTAATTGGAACAGGATTTATTTTGAATAAATCTTTAAGCTCATCATAATATTTTGGATTATCACTCATCAAAATATTAATCACCTTGTCTTTCATATAACCTAATGAAAGATTTCTATTTATCTTATATTCATATTTGTTCTTCTTTTTTGATTTTATCTGATTCATTTCTTCTTGTGAATCAAGAGCAATAACCGTCTGAAGATTAAAAATAAACATACTAACAAAAAAATCCTGTCTTATTGCTATTTCAGATAAACCTGAAAATTCTTCTAGGTTCAAATTACTTTTTAATCGATTATAGTTAGTTTCTATTCCCCATCTCTTAAAATATAACTCCTTAAAAATTTCAGTTGGATATTTATCTTCATCAAGTAAAGTTGTTGCAAGCATTTCTATCTCACCAGAATCTAAAGTCACTTTAACAAATCTTATTTTAAATGGTTTAAATTCAATCCCATATCTTTGTAATCCATATCTTGATTTTTGAGGAGTATAATTTACTTCAATAATTTTAGAAGTTTCATTTGATAACCTAAACTCTTCAGCAGCTTTAATAAAATTTTTTGGAACTCTACTCACAAAATCTATATTCTTTTGAACCATATAATAATAGAACCAAACAGCTGCATATCCTCTGTCGAATATTGCCAAGTCTCCATTTGAAAGCTTATTCAAATGACAAACTGCCTGATTCAGTTCATTAACTTGAAGAGTTTCTAATTGAGCATCAAGTATTATCTCGTTTAAAACATCATAGCAACTTGAAATTTGAGCTTGGGGAATAATCATTCCATTTGATAATGTGCCAAATTTCTCCATAAGCTCTTTTGAATGAGTAGGCAAGATTAATTTACTTCCATCAATAGCACAAATTCTAAATCCATTCCATTTTTTTATGGTTTTATCATTATAAAATTCATCAATAAGAGTTTCATTTAATTCAACAAAAGCCTCTGGCTTTAGATTTAACCTGCTTTGTGAAAAAGCACTTTTCGAAATATTCATTTTTGTATCTTTGATTAATTCAATAAAATGGGTAAGTTCTTTTTGCAGCGTTTGTTTTATCATATTTATCATAAATATAACCAAGGATACAAATGGAAGTTTTCTTTTTCTTGTAAAATTTTTATTTGAAATCCTATTATTATCTAGAAATTCATTAGAATATAACTTTTTCCTAATTCTTTTTAATATCTTTTTTGGAGTTTCTCTTATCATTCTCAGTAATAATAACATAGGCTTTTTTGCCGATGTATTTGCTAGAACATGGGATTTTTGCACCAGTTCCATGCGGAGTTACAACTTTTTCAAAAAAGTCTATTATCTGATCATCTTTAAGAGTCAGCTCATTATGTTTAATTTCTATCTTTTTCATAGAGCTCTTAAGAGCTCTAAGTTTATAAATGTTTCGGCACTAAAAAATTTAAAAAAAGCTTAACTTAATGACATTGGTGGCGCATATATATTTAAAGAAAAATTATTATAAATAATAATGCTCTATAACTAATATAGTTAATATTCATAAAACATTTAAAGCTTGAAATCATAGATTTATTATGAAGAGGCTTTT
>JBBSXH010000170.1:0-7351 GCA_038045865.1 Nanobdellota archaeon | reverse complement strand
TTCCAAAATGTAAAGATAATTTGCTATATAAATGTGACGTTTATTTTACAGTATCCTCTAAATTCACTAAATACAGGTTAAAATACCGGGATTCCCGGTGTTTTCAAAGGGTTTATAAACCGGGATTTCTTCTCGATGAGATGAAAATTCATCTGTCAAATAGTGTTTGGATAGGGAATATAGATCCATTTATTCATTCTTTTGATACTACTAATGACAAGATTTTAGAGATAACTTCCCATAAAAAATGGGTTTCTGTGCATCCAATAGTTTTATGTATGATTGCGGGTTTAGGACTATTTATAAGAAAAATAAATTCTGAATTAAACTTTGAAAAAATGGAAGCAACTTCAAAACATTATTTTGAAAGAATGGGTTTATTTAAAATACTTAAATTAGATTCTGGAATTAAAATTACCCCTCATGAACCTACTGGAAGATTTATACCTCTTCAATTAATAACCAATTCTGAAGAATTGGATGATTTTATAAAAGAAATGATACCATTGTTACACCTTCAACCAGAACAGGCAGAACCAATAAAGTATATTATAAGTGAATTAGTAAGAAATGTTTTTGAGCATGCTTCTTCTCCTGATGGAGCTATTGTTTGTGCCCAATATTATAAAAAAAGTAATACCATAAGAATAGGTGTTGTAGATATGGGTGTTGGAATAAAAAAAACATTAGAAAAATTTCATCATCCTTCTGACGACATTAAAGCTCTTTCATTAGCTTTAACTCCGGGAATAACTGGAACAACAACCAAAATTGGAGGAACTGCGACAAATGCAGGAGCAGGATTATTCTTCATAAAGTCCTTAGCTAAAATGAGTAGAGATTTTTTTATGATATACAGTGGAAAAGCTATGTATAAATTATTAAAAAATCCAAAGAATAAACAAATAAAATTAATTTCTGACCCTATGAAAGACCATTTTTCTTCAGAAACCAATCTACCATTTTGGAAAGGAACTGTTGTTGCTATTGATTTATGTTTAGATAATACTTTAAATTTCAACGAATTGTTAGATTTAATTAGAAAAGTTTATAGAGAAGGAAGGAAGCAACAAAATAAATTAAAATATAAAAAACCGAGATTTATATAATGGAAATAAGAATTTATGATAGATTAGGGGCTTTTGCTGAAAATAAAGATATTGCAAAAGAAATAAGAATAAACAATATCCTTCCTGCCCTAGAAAAAGAAGATGTCATTTTAGATTTTGAGAATGTTCAGTCTGCTACTCAATCATTTATTCATGCACTTATAAGTGATGTAATTAGAAAAAGAGGTATAAGAATATTAGATAATATTTATTTTAAAAATTGTAATAAGACTATTAAAAAAATAATTGAGATTGTAATTGAATATATGCAAGACCATTCTTAATCTTTTCCAAAAATAATTAAGTCAGAGAAGATAGAAGTTGGGATAGTTAGCATTAGAGGTATTGATGCGATTAAGTTTAGAGTTACTGGAGATGCTGGAATTGAAACTGCAAATATCTTAATACCCCCTACAAGAGAGAAAGAGATGGGGAGGAGGTGAGAAGGGGAAAATAGGTTGGAATTGATTAATTCAAAATAAAATTATTTGATATAAAGGCAATTTGTAGAATATTCTATTAACTCATTTTTACAATTACTACACCAAATATTAACCTTTAAAGTTTCATTTCTGAAAGTAGGAATATTATCTCTATATTGTTTTACATTAATCTCCAATTTAGTTAATCCTTTTCCAAGTTTATCTAAATGTTGAGGGTAATTACATATAGGATTCCCTCCTTCGTAACTTATAGGTATTAAACATATATTAAAATTCATAGCAGGTTCTCCTGTATTTTCTATTTCTAAATTTAGAGAAAAGGGTTCAACATCTGTTAAACTATTAGGATTGTAGGAATAACTACAAGCAGCATATAACTTAGGGTTTATATCATAAAGATTATATAGAAAGATGCCTACGATTATTCCAGCAATAATTCCTCCAATTATCGATATTGTAAGTGATTTAAAAAATTCCATAAATATTTTAAGAGATTATTATTTTTAATCTTTGCTATTTAAGACTAAATTAAGGACTTATTTAACAAAGCCACAAAATCAATTCAAGAGATATATTTTTAAATAAGATTATCTTGGAAATAAAATGGGCAAAGTTTTGGATTATCTTAATTATGGGATGTCAAAAAGGGAATGGGAAAGACAACAACTTATAGAGAAATTAAGAGAAAAAGATTTTTGTTCTGAATGTGGAAAAAGAACCGAGATGATATGCCAGAAAAAATCTTTCATGTTAGGGAGTTGTGAAAAACCTTTATGTTCTGATTGTGCCGAAAAATGTAAAAATTGTGGAAAACATTTTTGTTCTAAACATATTAGTAATCATATTTGCTAAATATAATAATCTTTATAAAATCTAATTCTTTATGAATACTATTAAATAAAGTTTTATTAACCCATCATCCTATCTTCCCATTTCAGCTACTCTGAATAATAAATTCTAGATTACCACATTAACTCATTTCTCTGAAAGGGGGAACTCTTTACAAATGGAAACAATAAACTTAATCCTAATCTTAATTCAAGAAAATCCAAATTTAGTTTGGATTGTGATAATTTATTTATTAATTAAAAAATAAAGATTAAACATTCTTTTTAATTTAAGCATGAAAACCTTGCTTAGCCCTTAAAGTAATATGAAAGATTATAAAGATAATTCAAATTTCCAAGAGATAAATCCCCAGACTTAATAGTAAAATAAAATTTCCTAATTTTGAGTAGGCCAAAAATTTCCTAAAATTTTCTCTTAAAAAGGTTTATAAACCCCATTTTATAATTTATATTGAACAAGAAATAAAGACGAATAAAATCCATACATTTTCTTGATTATACAATGGATAAAGAACAGATTACAGAACACAAACATAATACTGAAAGACAACTGGTTATACCTGGAGAAATAATTATATCTGGAGATGATTATCTTCCTGGAGAATATACTAGAAAAGAAGGAAAAGATATAATTTCTCAAAGATATGGGTTATCTGAAATAAGTGGGAGAGTTGTTAAGATTATTCCAGTTTCAGGAGTTTTTGAACCAAGAAGAGGAAACTCAGTTATTGGTAGAGTTCAAGAAATTACATTCAATGGATGGATTATTGATATTGATGGTCCTTATTCTTCATTCTTACAAATAATGGAATGTCCAAGATTTATTGATAGAAATAGTTTAGCTGAATTTGCAAATATTGGAGATGCTATAAGTGCAAAGATTTTCAGTGTAAAAAGAAATGGAATTGATTTAACATTAAAATCAAGAGGATTAGGAAAATTAATTGGTGGAAGAATAATTAAAATAAATCCTCACAAAGTTCCAAGAATAATTGGAAAAGAAGGAAGTATGATTAATTTAATTAAAGATGCAACTCAAACTGAAATAACTGTTGGGCAAAATGGTTATATTTGGATTAAAGGAGAATTAGATGGAGAAAATAAAGCAGAAGAAGCAATTCATAAGATTGATGAAGAATCAGCTTCAAGTGGATTAACTGAAACTATTGAAAAATTTTTAGGAACTAAAATGAGAAAAATAAATCCTGATGAACTAATAAGAGAAGAGGAGATGGAAAGATAAAATGGGAGGAAAAAATAAAATTTATAAATAACCAACCAACACTTTCAATAATATACAAAACTAAATCGCTTTGGCTTTAATTGCTCAAGCGAATAAGAATTAATTATTATCAAAAAAACAATGTGTTATCAAGCACTTGTTTTTAGGATGCTCAGAAATTTATAATTTCTGACATTAACAAAGGATTAGATTATTATCAAAAAAAAACACAAAACAAATAAAATGGTATACACAAAACGTTCAGATGGAAGAAAAATGGATGAACTTCGTCCTATCAAAGCTAAAGTTGGAATAATTCCAAATGCTGATGGTAGTGCGATGTTTGCATTTGGAGAAACTGTTGCTATTGCTGCTGTTTATGGCCCAAAAATATTAAATCCTAGACATTCACAAGAACCAGACAGAGGAATTATAAGAGCAAGTTATAACATGCTTCCTTTTTCAGTAACTGAAAGAGCAAGACCAGGACCAAATAGAAGAAGCAAAGAAATTTCTATGGTAACTGAAAATGCATTATCAGGAGTTGTTGATTTGAAAAGATTTCCTGGAACAGTTATTGATGTTGAAATTATGATTTTACAAGCAAATGCTTCAACAAGATGTGCTGGGATAAATGCTGCTGCAATGGCTTTGGCTCATGCAGGTATTGTTATGAAAGAAATGGTTTCAAGTGTTTCAATTGGAAAAATAGATGATAAAATAGTTACAGACATAACAAAAGAAGAAGAAGATTATCATGAAGGAGAGGGTGCAACAGATATTCCTTTCACATTAACTTCAAACACTAAGAGAATAGCTCATTTACAATTAGATGGAAAAATACAGACTTATAGATTAAAAGAAGCTTATGAAGCAGCTGTTAAAGCTTGTGATAAAATTTTAAAATATCAATCAAGAGCATTAAAAGGAGAAGATATAGACGAGAATAAATAAGATGGAATATCAAACAATAATTGGAAGAAAGATTAAATCTGCAAGATTTAGTGACGAAAGAAAATTGAGAGATTTAATTACTGAAAATTCTGGTAAGACTTTAGCATCAAACTTAACTAATTTAAAATGTATGGAGGCTAAAGGAGATAATTCATATTATTTTTTTAAAACAAATATTATTTTAACTGCAAAATTTTCAGATTATCAGAGTCTTCAAAGGTTTACTGAAGCAGTATATAATAATGGATATATAATTAAAGGGTCTATATTAAAAGAAAAGGTGGCAGCATAAAAATGGAATTAACAAACATAACAAAAAAACAAATTGAAGAACTTTTGAAAAAAGATAAAAGAATGGATGGTAGAACTCATCTTGATTACAGAGAATTAGAAATTGAAACAAATATTTCTAAAAATGCAGAAGGAACTGCAAGAGTAAGATTAGGAAAAACAGAAGTTATTGTTGGAGTTAAAATGGATGTTCAAATACCATATCCTGACCATGATGATGAAGGAACAATGATGGTTGGTATGGAATTTAGTCCTATTTCTGGAGGCAGATATGAAAACGGGCCACCAAAAATAGATTCTATTGAAGTTGCAAGAGTTGTTGATAGAGGATTAAGAGAATCTGGTTTTATTGACTGGAAAAAACTTTGCATTAAAGAAAAAGAAAAAGTCTGGTGTGTTTTAATTGATATTTATTGTATAAATGATGATGGAAATCTTTTAGATGCAAGTTCTATTGCTGCTGTTGCTGCATTAAAAATGACAAGATTTCCTGTTTATGATGAAGAAACAGAAAAAGTTAAATATGGAGAATTTACAAAAGAGGCATTACCTTTAACAGACAATGTTCCTCTTTCAATTACATTTCATAAAATAGGAAGTAGTATAATTGTTGACCCTACAAGAAATGAAGAAGATACAAGTGAAGCAAGAGTTACTTTTGCTATTTCAAAGGCAAAAAAAGATCATATGATTAATGCAATGCAAAAAGGAAATATGCAACTGGTTTCTGGTGATGAATTAATTAAAATGATTGAAAATGTTGAAAAGATTTATGATAATTTATTCCCTAAAATAGAAAAGAAAATTAAGGCATTGAAGAAATAAGATTTAAAAATGCTGGATTATCATTAAATTAGAGTAAGATATAAATAACCTACCTTATCAATAATATACAAAACTAAATCGCTTTGGCTAATGTGCTCAAGCGGGTAAGAGTTTATTAATATAATAAAATCAATAAATTACAAACATGATAGAAAAATTAAGCGAAAAATTCACAAAATATGAAATTGCAAGAATACTTGGAGCAAGAAGCCTTCAATTAGCTATGGATGCACCTGTTTTGTTAAAACTAACTAAAGAAGAGGAAGAAGAATTAAATTATGATAGTTTAAGAATTGCTGAAAAAGAATTAGAATCAGGAGTTTTGCCTATTACTGTAAGAAGGCCTTTACCTAAAAGATCAGAAAAAATTATTAAAAAATTAACTGATGAAGAAATAAAAGAAAAATTAGAAAGAGAAAAATTAAAAGCAGAAAGTAAAGATTCTGAACCTGGAGAAGAAGTTGAAGAGCAAGAAATAGCAAAAGAAGGCGAAATAATGGAAATGGCTAAACCAGAAGATGAAGAAGAAACTGAAGAAGTTAATGAAGTTGAAGAGATGTAAAGAGAATATTCCAAAGAAATTATTCTAGTTAATATTTAATTAAAATTAAGCAAACAAGTTTAAGCTTAATTTCTGTTTTTCTAATATTATTATATTCTTACTCGCTTGAGCTTGTGTTTCTCAAGCTAAAAAATTAATTTCAAAGCTGGGAAAGATTTATACATTATTAACAAACAAAGTAGATTAAGTTATTAACAAACATTTTTATATTCTAAATATATTTATTAATTAAGAGTTTGATAAACATGCTCATAAAAAAAATAGGTGCTAGAAAGATAAAAGATTCTCGTGGAGAATTTACAATCCAGGTATTTGTAAAACCAGGGTTTTTTTGGAAATTTAAAACAGCATCTCCTGCTGGAAAATCAACAGGCAAATATGAAGTTAAGAGTTATGCTAAAGATTTAGATGAAGATATTGAAGTGATTAATAATATTGATGTTGAGGAGATTAATGAATTAGAAATCGAAGAGTTTGAAGATTTAAAAAAATTAGAAAAATTTCTTGGAAATAAAATTGGAGGAAATTCACTTTATGCTCTTGAATCTTCAATTTTAAAAGCACTTGCAAATAAAAAAGGTAAGGAATTATTTGAGTTTCTTAACTCAAACACTAGAGTATTGCTTCGTCCTGTGGGTAATGCAATTGGGGGAGGACTTCATTCAAAAGGTTTTGGTGGGAAAAAACCAGATTTTCAAGAGTTTTTATTTATTGCTGATGGTAAAACCTTTAGTGAAATGGTAGAAATAAATAATCAAGCATACAAACTTACAAAAAGATTACTTGAAGCTGAAGAAAGAAATGATGAAGGTGCTTGGGAAACTCATAAAACTAATGAAGAAGTTTTGAAAATTATGGAGATAGTTAAGCAAAGATTAAAACGACAGGGAATGATTGTGGATATTGGAATTGATTGTGCTTCTTCTAGTTTTTATAAAAATAAAAATTATGCATACAAAAATCCTTCAAGAAAATATGATAGACAAAAACAAATAAAATATCTTAAATTCTTAATTGAAAGATTTAAAATTCTTTATGTTGAAGATGGTTTAGAAGAAAATGATTTTACAGGATTTAGCATATTAAATAATATACCT
>JBBSXH010000169.1:0-9609 GCA_038045865.1 Nanobdellota archaeon | reverse complement strand
GAATTTTTGATTTCAAAAATTCCTGCCTTTATTCTTCTTAATTCAATCATATGTGCCCCACCTATTTTATCCCCTAAATCTGAAACTAATTTTCTAATATAAGTTCCTGCTTCAACATCTGCAACAAACCCAATAATCCTCTTATTAAATTTTATAATCTCAAATTTATTTACTGTTCTTTCTCTTATTTCTCTTTTAACTGCTGATTTAACAGGAGGCATTTGTTTTATTTTTCCAATAAACTTTTCCATTTCTTTTTTTAAGTCATCTTCAGAAATTTCTTTATGCAACTGCATTTTACCAACATAAACTTTATCATGATGCATAAAATATCCAACAAGCTTACAAGCCCTGTTTAAAGCCATAGGTAAAACTCCTGTAACCATCGGGTCCAAGGTCCCAAAATGGCCAGTTTTTCTTCCAGAAAAAATCCTTCTGATTTTTTCAGATGTATCAAATGATGTGCAACCTGCAGGTTTATCAACATTAATTATACAGAACTCCAAGAGTTCTTGAATTGGTTTTTCTTGCGCGATTTTCTGGATATTGATTGATGTCATGATTAAAATTATAGAAAAGAGTATTTAAGAATTATTCTTTCAACTTCTTCAGTCGTCTAACTTTTCTTAGCTCTTTTAATTCTCTTTCTGTTGCATAACTAAAACATATTGCAGGCATATGAATATGTTTTAAAACAAACTTCTTAATTAATTCAGGATTTTGCTTTGCTGCTTCTCTCAGCATCCATCCAGTTGCTTTTTGTATATATTGTTCATTATCTTTTACATATTTATCAGCAAGTTTTATCATTAATCCCAAATCTCCTTCTTTAATTAAAGGAAGTGTTGAAACAATTGCAATTCTTCTTATCCAAAAATTATCACTCTTGCTTAATTTTATCATTTCTTTTTCTAATTCTGGATATTTCAAAAGAATTTTTCCTAATATAAATGTAGAAACAGCATCTATTTGGTCCCAACTTTTAATATCTTCTAATTTTGGCTTTAAAAATTTCCAAGTTTGAAGATTAAAATCTTCTTCATATAATTGTAATGTATAAAGTGCAAGAGACATTTCTTCATGATAACCTGATTTCCATAATTTATCAAAAATCTTATAAAAATCTGCTAAAGGATGTTCATCATGAAGTCGTTTTGCAAGAGTTCTTATTTCAGGAACTCTAATCCCATAGAATTCATAAGGAGATTTAATATATTTTTTAATATCTTCTGCAAATTGTTTGTCTCCTAATCTTTGCAAGTATCTTTTTATTTGATGCTGTGTCTGTACCATCTTTATGTTTTTACTCTCTAAATTTTTTTGCTGATATTAATAATGTAACTGACTTACTCGCTTTGACTTTGATTGATTAAGCTTTGATTATTAACCCAAGCGTTTAAATTTTGTATATTATTAACAGGTTTTAGCAGTTATTGGTTTAGTTTATTATTTTTTTGCAATTTTTAATATTTCAAACTACTTCGCCAGTGCCTTTCTTTGTATTCTTATATTTTTATCTTTTGAAACATGTTTCATTTCTTTTGCTTGTTCTTTAGCAAGTTTTAACCCTTCTTCTTTTGATGCCTGTTCTTTTTCTTTAGCTTCATTAGTTTCTTCTTTTTTTTCTTCTGGCTTAATTTCTTCTTTTGGATTTTCTTTTTTATTTTTTTCTATTGCTTCATTTGCTTTTTCTTCTCTTAATCTAGCAAACTTAACATGAGCAGGAACATCAACTAATTCAACTCTTACAGTATCATTATCATATTTTTTAGCAAGGATTTTTATTTTTGATTGAGGTTTTCTCATTCCTCTAAATCTTATTTCATTATTTAAAATCTGTTCAATTTTAATTTTTCTTAAATCTCTATCATAAACCTTCATATGCTTTACTAAAAATTCTTTTATTGCTTTAATTGCTTTGTTTGCTCTTTTATATTCAGGAACTTTAAGCCATTCTCTTCTTAATGGAATTATATATTCTCTTTCAAGTATTATTTTTGGTTCAATTTCTTTCTTAGCCATTTTTGTGTTATTTATTTGGATTTTTTAATAATTTAATATACTTTCTTACTTTTTGTTTGAGTTGCCCAATCTTAATCTTGTCAGCCCAAGAGTTTTAGGTATTGTTAACTATTAATTAGTTGTTTTGTATTTAATTCTCTTATCCAGAGTGTCTTTTTCTTACTATTCTTGGTTTAATTTTTAATCTTGTTCTTTTCCAGTGCCTTTTTATATGAGTTACTGATGAAGGATGTGCTTTTTTGCCTTTTCCTAATTTTTTCAGGACAACCCAGACAGGAGCCCACTTAGTTCTTTTGTTTGCTTTTGATAATTTGATTTTTTTTTGATTTATGTTTACCATTTTATTTTTTGTTTAATTTATTTTTTTGATTATTTATGTTTTTTATTGTTTAAGAGGGGTTGACTTGTCTTCCTTAAGGAAGGTTGACTTGTTAAGGAAAACGGGGTTTCCTTACGACCCTTACGATTGTTAATAATAATCAACTCTTATTCGCTTGAGCACATTAGCCAAAGCGATTTAGTTTTTAATATTACTAAAGGTATTTGTTGTTATTGATTTATTATTGTATTAGTTTTGTTTGTTATTGATTTATTTATTTAATACTCTGCAATAATTCTTTTCCTTTTTCAGTTAATCTTCTTCC
The DNA here is from genome assembly GCA_038045865.1 of Nanobdellota archaeon. Classification (GTDB taxonomy): domain Archaea; phylum Nanobdellota; class Nanobdellia; order Pacearchaeales; family GW2011-AR1; genus ARS1285. The sequence continues at coordinate 6,943 of JBBSXH010000169.1, read as the reverse complement.
AGCCCTTTTTCCGCTTTCATTAAATTTTTCTAATAAACCTGCTTTTTCTGATTGCTGTAAGATAACTCTTATAAGTTTTCCGCTACCTTTTCTAAATCTTTCAGGTTGCATCCCTCTGTTTTTTCTGCTTCCATATCTTGTTTTTAATCTATTAACACCAACAACATTATGAGTATAAATTTGTCTTAAAATACTTGCAGCTCTTTTATGCCAAAAATCTTCTTCTTGAGGTGGCCGTTTTTTTGCTGTTCCTGTTTTAACAAATAAACTCCATTCAGGCACTTCAAATTCAGGCATCTCTTTCAACACCATTGCTAATTTAAGATTATATTCATTAGCAGGCATTTCATATACTGGATTTTTTTCAATTTTCATTTTGTTATATTGTGATTTATTAAGCCACTCTTTGCAGAGTTAGATAGGTAAATACCTTTTAGCTTAAAATTAATTACAAAAAACCCTTTATAAATCTTCCTTTGTATACTTTAATTATTAATTTTCTAATAATGTTAAATCTTACCAGCTATGTTTCATTATCATCAAATCTTTAATAATTAATTTCATAGCTTAAAAAATTAATTTCAAATCTGGTAAAACTACAAGATATTAACAAGTTTTTAATTAAAAGGATTATTCCCTCGGTTTTCTCCATCGTCTTAATGAGATTGTAAAACCCATTGTTCTAACAGTGTAATTAGGACCAAGTTTAGCAACAAGTTCATCAGCATATTTTTTAACATCTGCTTTGTTTTGTCTTACACTTCTTAAAACTTTTATTTTAATAACTGCATTTCTAAGTTTACCAAGTTTTGCTTCGATATTTGCAATAAACTCAGGAGTCAATCCATTTTTTCCTAATTGAAGTTCTATTTGAGGTACTACCATAAATTAATCAATAATAATTGCTTTTTAATATTATCTTTTTAATAATAATTTAAAACATAATTTAATCGCTATGAAACTAATTGTTTAGCTTGATAATTAAAGTCATAACTAGTACATATTTACATTAATAACAACCGAAGTTATTTGACTTTTAGAACTTTTATCTCACACTCAATTTATCACTCGGTATCGCTTGCATTATTTCATCTTTATGAACGGGAAGATGAAATTTATCTTTAATGATTTTTGCAAGCTTTTCACTTGCTTCTTCTTTTGAGAGATTACCTTGTTTTATTTCTGCTAATTTTTTTTCTTTTATTGTGCTAGGAACTGCCCTAAATTTTCCATTTTGAATAACCAAAATTAATTCAGGATTTATTTTTATTGTTTTTTTATCTCCTTTAACTCCAAAAGTTCCTGTTTTCATTGATTTTATTTTGTAAATCTGGCTCCCTTTGAAAATATCAATATCTATTTTTTTGCTTCCTGTTTTCCATTGCTTTGAAAAACATCCTGTAAAAATTGCAGTTTCTTCAATATCATTTTTAGATGGCTTGTCTGATTGGATTATCATAAAACTGCTTCCAGGAGCAGATGTGTGCATGATAATATAATTTGGTTTTAAAAAATTATTTAATACTAATTCATTTTGTTCATCTGACTTTCCACCTATAACTAAACTTCCATCAGATGTAAAGAACCATCTGTAATTTTTATAATCTATTTTATTATCTAAATTAAACATAAAATTAAGAGAGAAAAAGTGTTTTTAAGTCTTTGTCCTTTGGACCTAAGAAAATAGGATTATCTTTTTTTCTTTTTTGGTTTCTTTTTTGCACAACATCCACAACTCATTTTATTCACCCCCTAATTTTGTATATAATATTTTTAAAAGAAATTTAATTTAAATACTTATCTTAAACATTTAGGTAAGCTTTTATCTCCTTTATGATACTTTATGCATTCACAACAAACTCCATGTCTTTCACAATCAATATCATTACATGGACAATCTTGCTCGTTTTCAAATTTGTTAACACAATCTCTTTTTGACATTTTTTTATTATCTTAACTTTATTTTTTAATTGTTAGTAACATTTAAAACGATTTAATTTTTGTTTGAACAGATTTATTTCTATTGCCTTCATATTATTTAGTTTTGTATATTATTAAAATGATTATTGATTATTAGTTTAGTTTTATTCTTTCTTCCATCTCTTCAATAGAGGCAATTTTGTTTCAGCCATTTGTCTTGCTATTTTTTCATCAATGCCTAATTGTTCAACAGAGATTTTAACTAATTTATCTATTTTACCTTGGAGAGTTATTGCAGAATCTATAAATCTTCCATGACTATAACAAAATCTACAATATTCTTCACTTTTTTCTCCATCTCTTTCTGTTCCAAAATCTTTTTCAACTTTCATCGGCATACCACAAGATTGACAAATTGTTTTTTGATTTATCGGATGTTCTTTTTCCATTAAAAAATAAGATAATCAGAGTTTAAATATTTAATTTTACTGAAAATTTATCTTTTAACAACAGAAAGTATTTCTGGAGTTTCTCGTTCCATTCTAAGCCAAGTGATATGAGGTATGTTTCCAACTTTATCGAAATCAAGAGATATACTTTTAATATCTTTATTTAAAAAAGAAATTTTTTCAAGTCCTTTTACAGTTGAAGGGTCTATAAATCCTTGAGAAGAAGATTCTTCAGTAGCAAGATAATAAGTTTTTCCAAAATTAGGATAATTAAATGGGTGTATAGGAACAGGTTGACAAAATTGTAAAAGTTCTTTATCATAAGGGGTATTAGGAATGCCTCCATAAGCAACACCGATGTATCTTACCAGATTTCCAGTTTTTCTAACTCTAATCATGTCCCCAAATTCTAAACCATGTGAATTTTCTTGTTTTGTAAATTGACTCATAATCACTAATCCTTTGTCTGGCATATTATAAAAACAAAAAAGGAGTTTATAAGAATTATTATCTTCAGTTATATCTTACTAACCCTAACTCCTTCGTTAGTGTCATCAATTTTATATCCTAATAATTTTATTTTAGCTCTTAATGTATCTGCTCTTTGAAAATGTTTATTTTTTCTTGCTTCTTCTCTTTGATTAACAAGTTCCATGATTTCTGAAGGAATAGCTGAAACTTTTTCTTGTTTTAATAAATCTAAACCAAATACTTCATCCATTTTTGCAATTGTTCCAATTTTTCCATTTGCATGTTCATTTTTGATTAATTCCCATAAAACTTGCAATGCTTTAGGCATATCTAAATCATCATTTATTGCTTCTTCAAATTTTTTCAAATAAATTTCATTTATTCTTTTATCATCAGCATTTTTTGATTTTTCATTATTTTCTAATAATGAACTTATTGTCCTTTTTAATCTTTCATAAGTGTTTTTTGCATTATCTAAATTTTCAAATGTGAAATTTAATTGGCTTCTATATTTTGCAGTCAAAAGAAAATATCTGTAAATCATTGGAGAATATCCCTTATTATTTAATTCAGATAGAGTTAATATTCCGCCCGTGCTCTTAGACATTTTTTCATTATTAAAATTTAAAAAAGCCCCATGCACCCAATAATTCACAAACTTTTTTCCAGTTGCTGCTTCTGATTGTGCAATTTCATTTGTATGATGAACAGGAATATGGTCTTCTCCACCAGTATGAATATCAAAAGTTTCCCCTAAATATTTCATAGACATTGCAGAACATTCAATATGCCAACCAGGAAAACCAATTCCCCAAGGAGATTTCCATTCTTGCTGTCTTTTTCCAGGCATTTCTGAAAATTTCCATAAAGCAAAATCAGTTTTGTTTTTCTTGTCTCCAATTTCAATTCTTTTTCCTGCCTGCAGATTTTCTATATTAAGCAAAGCTAATTTTCCATAATCTTTAAGTTTAGAAGTATCAAAATAAATTCCATCGCTTGTTTCATAAGTATAACCTTTTTCTTCTAATTTTTTTATTAATTCAATTTGTTCTTTAATATGTTCTGTTGCCTTGCACCAGATATTTGGTTCTAGAATATTTAATTTTTTTAAATCTTTTTCAAATATCTCAAAATAATAATTTGTAATTTCTTTTGCTGTTTTATGTTCTCTTAAAGCAGCTTTTTCAATTTTATCTTCTCCTTCATCAGCATCAGAAGTTAAATGCCCAACATCTGTAATATTAATTACATGCTTGACATTATATCCATTAAAAATTAAAACCCTTTTTAAAATATCTGAAAATACATAACTTCTTAAGTTTCCTATATGCTGATACCAGTAAACAGTAGGCCCGCAAGTATACATTCCAACTTCTTTTTTATTTATTGGAATAAAAACCTGCTCTCTTCTTGTTAATGTATTGTATAATCTTAAAGTCATAAATAAGTCAATAATTTCATGTTTTTAATATTATTCTTTTAGGATAAATTAACCAATTATCATTCTAATAAATAAATTTGTTAATAATTTATAAAACAATTCGTTTTGAAATTAATTGCTTAGCTTGATGAATTAAAGCCAAGGCGAATAAATATTTAATATTAACAAAAAGTTAGGTATAAGTTTTTAAGATTATTAAATTTAAGCAGTAACCCCAACATCAAAACTATCTGCTGTATAAAATTCTCCATCTGCTTTAATATTAATATTATATCTTACAATACACAATGGTGCTGTTTCAGGCAACTGGAATCTTACAATGCTCAAATAAGTTTCTCCAGGAGCAATCTGAATAGTTCCTTCTTTTCCTGCTTTTATCCAGGATAAAGCTTCTTTTTCATTAATTCCACAATTTGATTTCACTTCAGAAGGATTAGCAACACTTACATCATAAGTAAATTTACTTGCTTCAGCAACACCTGTTTTTAAATTTTTAATACCAAATGCAACTCCCCAATCACCACCCTGTGTTATATCTGCTTTTTGATTTGCTAAATAAATAACTATTTTTTTATCTTCTACAAATAATTTATTTATTTGATCTCTAACTTTATCATTCATTTGGTCAACATTATATTTTGCACCTGAGAAAATTGTTTTAATTAAAACTAATCCTAAAATTAACATAGACATAGCAAGAACTAAAATTACAATAGTACTCATTGATAATTCCATTGCTCCTCTCCTATTTTGTGTTATCATCTTTTTTTCTTTACTGATTTTCTTTCTGAAACTCCTTGAATTATATGTCCAATTAATGCAATTAAAACAGCAATCAATATACCTTTAATATTATGCATCCATAAAGAGTAAATAAGAATTATACCTGCAATTAAATGCAATATACAATTTGCAGGACTTTTATGTATTGAACAAATATTTTCGCACTTCATTTTATCATCTCTTTTTATATGTTAAATACAATTAAATGATATTTATAAAGGTTTTTGAAAAATGGGGAGGGCTATGCCCACAAAAATTATGAGATAATTTTTGGGTTCTCAAAAATAATAAATCTTTTTGAGCAATCGAACACGATAGAGTATAGAATTCACAACCCATTATATTATTTTTAATAATATACATAAAATGGGGAGGGCGTGAATCGAACACGCGACCCCATGGTCTTCAGCCATGTGCTCTCCCACTGAGCTACCTCCCCGCTAAAATACTCAATATAAAATCTTTTTTAAATGTTTGCAGAGGATTTTTTAAGGATTAATAAATAACCTTTCTCAATAATTAATAATAACAAACTTTAAACTCTTGGGCTGATAAGATTAAGCTTGAGCAATTAATATCAAAGCTAATCAATTAAATCCAAAATAGTTTAAGGGAGAATTATATTACTAACAAATTAGTTCAGAATTATAAAAAAGTTGTATTTGATTTTGGTTTACCTTTTCTCGGAAAAGTTAATTTTTTGATCAAACTTGTTTCCCTAAAAACCTTTGGTTTTCTGGACCCAGAAAATCTTTTTGATTTTCTTGGGTTTTAAAAAAAGTTGTGAGTGGAGAATAGGCCACCTTTTGTGAATTGTCGTTTCATCTTAACGATGACGAACCATTTCCATCAGCATTTGACTAAGCAGACATTTTGTCCTTGCATCGACTAAGGTATTCGTGTCAGAAATCTTTGCAGATTTCTGAGCACCCCGAAATTCTTCTAAAAGAATTTCGACGTTTCATCAAATCCTTATCTTCAAAGTTTCCCGCATGGTTCACAACTCAGATAAGGCTGTGTCGTTTCTGTAACAGAGCTTCATCTCACGATGATTGTCCTTTCAAACAATAGTCTTGTCCTAAAAAATATTTCATTTTTAGGGATGGGCAGACCTTCCTCAGACAACAAAAATCTCAAAAAGATTTTTGTGCCCCAGAAATCGAGATTTCTGAGGATTCGGTTCTCATATTTTAGAGCCTGTGAATTTAATCACTGAATCCCGTAAGCTGATTACCCCACTCACATAAGAGTGAGAGATTTTGGTTTACCTTTTCTCGGAAAAGGTATTCTTTGTTCAAACTTGTCTTTTTAAAGAAAGTTTGTCCCACTCACATAAAACAAGAGAATAATGGTGTTTTAAACTTTTTGGTTTGATAGGCTACATCCCAACTAAACTAATTCTATAATTTTTTACAAATCGGCAGGTTTAAATATCATTTTAATCTAAAATCTATGTCTCTCTCTTTTCTCTCTCTTAAGAATGAGAAAACACTAAGGAAAAGGACTCATTCTTAAAATAAATGAAATTCTAATGAAAGGAGGTAAAAAATATGGGCGAGCCTAATTTAAGGCTCAACCCAAAGATAGAATCTCGAGTTAAGAGTATTCTAATCAAACAGGCTATCATGATTCTTCTTTCTGTTTTCACGCTTCTACCCGAAGATAAAAAAATCGGAAGAGGAATTAAGCCCTATGATTATAGAATCATCTTGACTTTATGTATTTTACGAATCTTCTTGAGGAAAACTTACAGCGATTATGAAATAGAAATGAGAAATAATATTTTAATTTCTAATTTGCTTGGCTTAAAGAATTTACCAAGCAAAAGCACAATTCATAGAGGTATGGAAAAATTAACTATGAATTTGCTCTATGAATT
>JBBSXH010000168.1:0-1546 GCA_038045865.1 Nanobdellota archaeon | reverse complement strand
GAGGAGTTTCCAGTCTTTTTATTAAAGTGTCCACAGAATCAGCATGCATTGTACTTATTGAAGAATGTCCTGAAGCCATCCCCTGGAATAATACAAATGCTTCTTTTCCCCTTACTTCTCCAACAATAACATAATCAGGATTTTGTCTAAATGAATTTTTTAATAAACTAAATAAATCCACTTCTCCTATTTTTCCAGTACCTATAGAACTTCTTGCAACACTTGGTAACCAGTTTTCACGAGGGAGATTGATTTCTCTAGTATTATGCACAAAAATATTATTTACTATAAATTTCTCATGATTAGGTATGCTTAAATCAAAAACTTCTGTTTCTTTAGATTCTATCTTTTTTATTTTTTTAACTCTATCCCAAAATATATCTGAATGTGACAAATCATTAAATAATGAGCCAGTTATTGCTATTTTTTGCAAATAGTTCCTCCCTATATTTTGCATTCCCTGTAGATAAGGCCAAGATAATATTTTATTCTTATCAACATCTTTTAATTGAGTTATGCTTAAAGGAATTATATCTGAATTAGTGTGATGAGATTTTTTAATTGATATTTCCTTTATTTTCTCATTTTTTCTTTTCTGTAGGAACCCAATATCTTTAAATTTGTTAATATTAACAGAATTAGAAATAGACATATTAATACATTTGTCTTTTCTATCAAAATCATTAAGTCTTGAGATTATTCCAAATCTTAGAAGTAGTGTTTGCAAAGTTTCAAGAATGTCTATACTTTGAGATGCACAAGAAACTTCTGATTTTTTTACACAGCCATCAGCACTAAAATATCCTCTAATAAAATGTTTTATTTGTTCATTAGATAATCCAAATATAAATTCAGGTATTTTTTTTGAATTGGAGTATCCATCTAATTTTATAACCTTTTTCATAAATTTATAGAATATTGTACTATGTATCCTTAATGAAACCCCCCCATCATTCATCTCAGAATATCCTGCATTAATGCATTTAGCCACATTTTTTAAAACATTTCTACATTCTTCATCAACATTAGACAAGATAACAGAATTTCCATTATAATTATCATAACTTCCGTCTCCAAGCCATAATCCACAGAAATCTAAAAAATTATCACTTATACTAAAAATTACAGGTATTGAAGAAGTATTTTTACTTTTTATTACTAAATTTCTCATCTCATCATCAGAAAACTTAAAATCTATTTTCAGGAAATCTTCAATTTTAATTAAATTATGGTTCTTCCACCATCTGTATTTTTCTTTTTTAATTTTAAAATCCTTTAGTTTATATTTTTCAAAGATTTTTTTTATAGGTTCTCCAACCAAAAAATCACCCTTAAAATTATTAAGGTATTTCATTAGATTTATTTCTTTTATTTCTTGCCCTTCAATTGGAAGAGTCCTTGGAACTGCTATAAATGATTTTCCTTCTTTTAATTCTGCTGGTTTTATTTCTATTAATCCATCCTCACCTAAAGAAAACAGGGAATGGTCTTGTGTAACTTTTACTCTTCTTCCTGTACGAGTTAAAATTTCATAAATATCTTTTTT
>JBBSXH010000167.1:0-2096 GCA_038045865.1 Nanobdellota archaeon | reverse complement strand
AACTCAAAATCATATCAGAAACAGAAGATGAGCAGACATTGGTGATAGGATGAAACTCAAAAGTCCGAAGGACAAAGTCAAGAAATTTCAATTAGAAGAGCAGCTAAAAAAAGAAAAAAGAAGCCAAAAGAGGTTAAATGAAAAAACTCCCTAAAACAATCTCGGAAGCTGAATTTTTGGATATAATCAAGCAAGTCAAGGATAACAAGACCAAAATAGCCTTTATGCTTGGATTTTATGAAGGTTTAAGGGTTTCAGAAGTCATTAAGCTTAAGCCTGAAAACATTGACAAGCAAAGGGGATTTATACACATCATAGCAGGCAAAGGCAACAAAGACAGGGATATACCAATAATGCCCCCTGTGGAGAGCGGGCTAAAGCATTTGCCTATGGATGTTGGAGTGAGAGGATTGCAGAAACGTTTCAAAAGGCACTTTAAATCCCATCCTGAACTATCCTTTCATAGTTTAAGGCACTCAGGTGCAACTTACTACCTTAATGACAAGAAAGTGGATATAAGGCAAATACAGCAGCTTCTGGGACATTCCAGATTAGACACAACACAAATTTACACCCACATCAGCCCAAGCCAGCTAAAAGAAGCATTTGGAGGGATATGGGGATGAAAAATATACTTAATTTTGGGATTGGCATCATTTTTGGAGTTATAGCTGTTTTTATGTGGCGATATTCGCCTTTCTTATATTATACTGTCTTAATTCCTCAAGCTGTTGTAATTTTTATATTAATAAATTACCCATCAAAAGCGAACAAAAAGAGATAAAAAGGGATATAGATAATGAGTAAATCAAATTAACAATTCGTGAAATATCCCAGAAAACGAACAATGAATATAGATATACCTGATATAGAGGATTTTGAAAAAATTAAGGTTAGAAATAATGAATCAAGAGAATATCTACCTAAAAAATTTACAAATCTTGCTGACAACATCCCAAAAGCGTCAGGGATATATATCATTATAAAAAATAATAAAGTACTATACGTTGGCAAAGCAAAAAACCTTAAGACAAGATTTCAACGACATCTCCCAAAGTATCAAGATATTGAAGATATATTATTTCTAAAAGTAGAAAACAAAAATCATAGAGATTTTCTAGAATTAGCTTATCAATATCATTTTTTTAAAAAAACAGAAACTATCCATACTTTTAGAAGTAATTTTTATTGAAAGTTATACGAACAATGAAACTCATGTTTTCACCTTGTGGACTCATACTTACTTTGGGTCAGTAAGGGAGGTGATTCTGATGGGAAGGCCCACCCGAGAAATAATTAAAAACTATCTTGTCGAATTGAAGAATGCTGGTTTAACCAGTTTTCATCGAGCAGAGATTGTTGTTTACCTGAAAAATATTGGTGTAAAATCCAAAGATTCGGATAAGGCAATTGATTACTTGATTGAAAGAAAGGAGATTATTCCGTTGAAAAATGGAAAATTAACTTTTATTCCAAGAAAGAAGTAAGAAAAGTTTTTTATGAGTAAACCCAAATACACTCCTCAAAAAGGTGTTTGGGAGTACTCATATTTAAATTTATTGATACTCCACCATATAGATTACAAAAAGAGGTTCATTTGGCGATGAAACAAAAATTACTTTTAGGAAAACCCCTTTTTGAAAATGTTTTTGGTACTAACAATACCATTAAAGTTCTTGATTTCTTTTTTTTAGGCGAGAATTTTGATTTTACCATAACTCAAATTCATAAAGGTACTGAATTATCAAGAACAGCAGTTAGAAATGCTATAGAAGATTTATTAGATAAAAATTTAATTGCTCAAACAAGAGAAGATGATAAATCAAAATATTTTCAGATAAATAAAAAAAATAATAAATATAGTTTATTACATTTAATTTACAAAAGGATTTCACAAGATGTAATTAATTCTTAATACTAATCAATTCAAACCAACTTCCCCTTTTCAATCCAACCATTTCCGCAGGACTGCATTTTAAGGTCATATGTGGAGGGATATTGATTTATTAACATCTTTCAGCGTTGTAATCTTTGTCAGCATGATGCTTAATTTTTTCAATGACTTTTCATACCTGATGGGGTTTATTTCAAGATGA
>JBBSXH010000166.1:0-2348 GCA_038045865.1 Nanobdellota archaeon | reverse complement strand
TAAAAGATATAAACCTTACTAAAATAAGAATTCTCATAGGAGCGATTAAGATTATGTATTATCAGAAAACAAAAGAAAATTAGGGTTATGAATTGTCTTCCCTAATTTTCAATAAACCCCATATATTTAATAAATAATTATAGGGAGATTAACTCTAAAAAGGTTGTTATAGCAACCTTTTTAAATTCATTTTTTCAATACATTCTATGGCTAAAGTAAGAATAAAACTAAAAAGTTTAGATATTAAACAACTAAATAACATCTGTAATGAAATAAAGGAAATATCAAGCAAAGCAGGCACACCTATGTCTGGTCCTATTCCTCTTCCTACTAAAAAGCTTAAAATCACAACAAGAAAATCTCCATGTGGAAATGGAACAGCAACTTTTGATAACTATGAGATGAGAATACATGCAAGAGTTATTGATATTCCTGCAAATGATAAAGTTCTTCATTCAATTATGAGAATGTATATTCCAAGAAGTGTAACAATCAAGATTGAGATGAAAGAATAAAATTTGTTTTCATCTCGATAATCTATTTTTCCAAAAACGATTTAATAATTACTAATTAAAAATTTTAATATCTTTGTAGGAATGAGCTTTGAAGATAATTTTTTGTAGATATGTAAGAAAACTTTTCCAATTTAGATATGATTAACAAAGCGATTAAGATTATAACACTATTAAAAGTCATAGAAAATTTAGGTTAGATTTATCCCCAAGAAAATTTTCAGAAATTTTCTGGGCCCAAAAAACTTTTATAGTTTTTGTGGGTTCCTAAATTTTAATTAATTCTAATCCTCCTTCTCTTCTTTCACCCCATAAATATTCCCTGTCTTTTCAAGATTTTGAATAACCTCTTTTACTTCTTTTGGTGCTTTGTTTTGTTCAGCAAGAACTTTTCTTGCTTTAATTATTGCACTATAAATATTAATCTTTAAAGGACATTTCATATCAGGTCTTTTTGATAAATTATCTGCATAAACAAGTTTACTATACTCATTATTTTCAAGCATGATTATCTTACCTCTTGGAGAATATTGTTCTTCTTTTAAAACATTAAATACTTGACAAGAATTCTTGCATAATCCGCATTTTGTACATTTCTCAATAAGTTCTTTTATTTCTTCTTTAGCATTATCAGATTCAATTGTCATTTTTTATTTGTTTTATTATTACCTTTCAATAATTTATATCCTTATTCACTTTGGCTTATGTTTATCAAGCTTTGATTATCATTCCAAGAGTTTAAGTTATTGTTATTATTGATAGTAGTTTGTTTATGATATTTAGTTTTATTCATTTTTATCTGGGTTTTCATCTTTGGGTTTTCCATTAAACCCAAAATTACCTGTCATTATTTTTTTAATTAAATCCTCTTCCTCTTTGCTTACTTTTCCTTTTTTTTCAATTTCAATTTTATTTTCTTGGATTAAATTTTGCTCAACACCTCTTCTAACATCTCTGCTCAAATTTTGTTTAGCAACATTTTTTGCAAACTCTTCAACTTTAATCTTCCTCTCTCCTTCTAATTCTGATTCAAATGTTTGTTTATAATCTTCAATTATATCCAAAGGAGATTTTTCTTGAATTTGCTCTTCAATCTTTTCTTCAACTCGCTCATTTTCAACAACTTCACTAATCTCTTCTTCAATCTGCTTATCTTCAGTCACTTCCCTAATTTCTTCCTGAACATCATAATCAAATTCATCGTAAATTTCTTCTTGTTCTTCTATTGCCTCTGCTTCAGAAATAAGCTCTGCAATTTTTTCTTCAGGAGTTTTTGTAATCTCCAATATTCTTTCTTTTTCTCTATCTATAAAAGGTTTTATTTTTTCAATATCATGTTTCTCAAGAGGTTGTAAATGCCTTCCAACATTAATCTTGCCTTCAAAATCAATAACTTTCCCTTTATTCAATTTTCCATATGGATCATATCTTGATTTTACTCTACTAATAATTTTTTTCTCAAAATCATCAAGAAAATCTTTTCTTTTAAGCCCAATACCATACTCTGCAGGTTTTCCTCCAATTCTTTTTATAACTTCAACTACTCTTCTTTGTTTTTCTAATTCAGAATCTTTAAAAAAAGGATGAACAATTCCACTACCTAAATGAGCAAAATAAGGGACTTTAATATCTTCTAAAAATAAGATAAAGTCTTTTACTTTATCCAAGAAAAATTTTGGGTCCTGACTTTGATAATAACCTTTTTCCATTAAAGAATAATAAACTTTATCTTTCAGATTAATTATTCTCTTATAATTTTCTCCTTTTATCTTTCCTCTATCTGAATCAAATTCAATAATAAGATGATGTTTATCTACTAATCCTAACATGTCTGCA
>JBBSXH010000165.1:0-3338 GCA_038045865.1 Nanobdellota archaeon | reverse complement strand
ATTATCCTAATTAAATTTTAAATATGAACATCAAACTCACCCAACTCTTTCTTCAGCAACACTAACATTTCAGAACTAATTTTAACTTTACTTCCTCTGTATTCTGATAAAACTTTATTAAACTCATTAGCATTACTATTTTCAATTTTATTAGTTATTTTTTGAATTTTATTTTCATGAACCAAAAATGCTGGCTCAGTCAAGAATAATTCTGCATGTTTTCCTTTGAATGATAAAACCACTTTACTTTTTTGCAATAATCCTAATTCTTTTCTTTGTCCATATTCAATTAAGTCCTCAATTAAATAAGCACAATCTTTTCTCAAAATTTCAAATTCTAAAATACTTGGAGATTTTTTAGTTTTATATTTTTTATTCATTGCTATAAGTTCATTTAAAGTATGAATAAATTTAGGATTTCCTTTACCCTTGCTGATTACTTCTTTTTCAAACTCATGAACTAATGAAGATTTTGTTTTATTACCAAACAATGCCCTCAAAATCTTAAAAACATTAGAATAAACTTCTTCAAAAGTTTTTTCCATCATTCTCTTTTCTACATCAATTCTTAATTCTTTTAGTTTTTTTAAATAATCTTCAAAATTTTTTACAAGCTTGTCTACTTCTGTTCCGCTTATTTCTTTAATTTTTTCATGTTCATAACCCTTATAATATTTAATCATAATTTCCTCTAGAATATCTGCATATTTTTTATCAACTAATTTTTCTTTCTCAACAAAAATCCTTCTAAATTCTTTTACTGTTTCTGGAATATTTGTAGGAGGTAAACCATACAACATCAATAATCCCTGGGTGGGCTTAGAAACTCCATAAAAAATATCACTAATAACAATATCCATTAATTTTCTTTTAACCATTTCTTGAGTTTTGTCTCCAACAGACATAAATCCATCAATAGATTCTGGAGAAGGTTTTATTTTACCCATCTTTAATAATAATTTCCAAGGTAAAAATCCGCCTCTATCATATAATGGAGAACCATCTCTTAGGAAAGTATAAAAAATAGGATTTGCATCTTTAATTCCATCCCAGAATTCAGTTAATAAATAAATTTGAGGACTTAATTTGTTCTGAACTCCTGCAAGTTCTCCTGCTTGCATAACATAAGAATAAATAATATTTCTTAATTTTTCTTTTAATTCCATTCTAGGCATTCTTTTAACATCAGTATCATCAATAATTATGTAAACATCAACATCACTTGTCTTAATTGCTTCTCCTCTTACTAAGCTTCCACCAACAACATAAGAATAAATATATTTTTCAAATTTTCTTAAAACTAATGATTTATGAATTTGTGCAACACGAAGAGCACCTAGAATTCCTTTATCAAATAATGGAAAAGCCATACCAATTGCTTCAATAATATTATATTTTGAATCATTACAAATTTCCCATAAGTCCCTTTCTAAAAATAAATTTAACCAGATTTTTTGTTTTAATTCAGCAATTTTCTTGATAATTTCTGTTTTAACTGAATTAAATTCTTTTTCTTTATCATCAGGAAGAATAATAACTAAATGCATTGGTTTTGTTTTTTTAGTTTCTTCATCTATTTCATTTTCTTCATCAAACATTTCTGCTGCCTGAGGTGGAATTATACCAATAGCATTAACAAATTTATATTTGTTTAAAATCCATTTTTTTAATGATTCTAATTTTTCCCTCATTTCTTCCATCTTTTTTTCATCTTTTACAGAGGGTTGATTAGGAACTGATTTTCCAACATCTTTTAATTCAGGATTCTGATATTTTTTATCTTCCAGACTTGTTTCATGTTCTGGCTTTTTAGAATTTTCCTTAGTTTCAGTCATAATTAGAATAAAATCACACCCTTTTTAAAACTTATCTATTTCACTTGTTAAAAGTAATGAATAAATAAACACAATTATAAGAAGGAAGAAATTATGAAAACTCAAGTTCCTATTTTTGTTAATAATGTTAATCTTACCAACTTTGTTATTCATATTCAAAGCTTGGTTAATCATCCAAAGCTTAATCATCTCATCTGCAAAGAGAAATAAGTTTATACATTACCAACAAATAGTATAAAATAAACTCAAAACAAACAACTTTAAAAATACTGAATTGTTAGAATTTTTAAGGACCCATAGGCTAGTGGCAAACCATCTCGTTTACACCGAGAATTCGGGAGTTCAATCCTCTCTGGGTCCATATTTTTGAAAAATAGAAAGGATTAAAAACTATCTAGTATTATAATAATTATCAAATCCCCGGTATGGCTGCAAGGTAATGCCGGGAGTACTTTTTATGAAAAAAAGATTGGCTATTATTTTTATTGATGGAAGTAATTGGTATCATAACTGTAAATCTGTAATAAAACCAAGCAAAATAGACTTTATTAAACTATCAAAATTTATCTGTGATAACTTTCAATTAGAATTAAAAGAAATAAGATATTATAATTCTGTTCCAGACATTTCTGATGGAGAAGAAGTTTATTATAAACATATAAAATTTTTAGAAGAATTAAAGAAACAAGGAATTATTGTTCAAACAAGAAAGCTCAAAAAAATAATAAAGGATAACATAAGTGTAGAGAAAGGTGTAGATGTTCTAATTAGCGCAGATATGATTAAAAAATCTCTTGTTGATAATGACTGTGAGGTTTGTATTTTAGTTTCAGGTGATGCTGACTTTATTCCTGTTATGGAAATAATAAAAGAGGCAAAAAAAGAGGCTATTACCTCTTGTGTTCTTCAAGGTTACGGCAGGGAATTACTTCAGGGTAATTTTAGGTATTTAATTTTAAAGAAAGAGGATTTGGAGAAGTGTTTGAAGATAAGAAGAGTTGCTTTAATTGTTCCTTGTAATAATAAATTTGAAGTTATTTTGCAAAGAAGAAAAGGATTTATAGACAAGCCAATAGATAAAGATTTTGGGTTTTTTGGAGGAGGTTTAGAGCAAGGCGAAAGTGTTGAACAAGCATTAAAGAGAGAAGTGATGGAAGAATTAACTCTTGATGTAAAAGATATCAAAAGTTTGAAATTCTTTAATACATATCAATATGAGTCTAAAGAAAAGAATATGATTATTGAATTAAATGTGTTCTTATGTAATATCGATGATGTTGGAAAAATGGATGTAAAAGAAGGAAAACAAGCAACTTTCAAATTTGAAGAAACATTTGATTTAAATATATCGTTAATGGACAAAACTATACTAAAGAAAATTTATAATCATATTAAAAATGTATAAAATCTTATGTAAACAAGTAGTTTATTACAAAAGGTTACCTTTAGGATATATTCTTTTACACAAAGTATATCAAAAAGGATATACTTTCTAAATGATGC
>JBBSXH010000164.1:0-1330 GCA_038045865.1 Nanobdellota archaeon | reverse complement strand
AAAGAAGTTTTAACTAGTATTTCAAATCAACAGGCAGTAGCATGGACTTTATTATCTAATAGATTAACTGCTGATTTCACTAAAAGGACAGACGAGCTTGAAGGGAAATATGTAAGTGCGCAAGCAGGTATAACTAATATTACCGATAATTCAACCCTCACTCCTTTGGAAAGAAGATTAGTTTTATCAAATTATATTGGAAAAGAGTATGCAGATAAGATACTATCTGGAAAAAACATGTTTCATATGCAATCAATAGACGGCAGTCAAGTTAGAATAGTCGGCTCAACTTATGAAGATTCTACAAACAGACATGATATAGCCATAACTCTTTTTAACACAAATAATAATGCAATAATTGCTTCATATGTTTACAGAGTCGATACTGAAAATCTTGAGAAGGATAGTAAAATAAGAAAAACTATTTCTATAATGCTAAAAAAAGCGCAAGAACTTACAGAAGGTGACATAAAAGATGGAGAGCTAGCAAAAAAACTTTTCCAAGAAGTCAAAGAAATGAAAAAAAATATGGAAACATTGCCTTCAAATTACAACCAAGATGGCAAGATAAACCTAGATTTCATTCTAAAAAATGCAAAACCTGTAAGTTCTATTGAGTTCTATGCTGGAAATAAGACAAGAGTTATTAGCTATTCCATGAGTGAGTTATAGTTAAGGAAATTAATATTCGGAAAGATATTTAAAGCTGAAATTACTTATTTTATTGCAAGGAGGTAATAAAATGATTCATAAAAAACGAATTGATTTTCTACCAAATATTTCTATTAAAACTATTGAAAATCTATATCGCATTGAAGTGAATGCAAAATCAAAAATAAGATTGCAGTGTGCAATCTTAAGAAAAGAAGGAAAAACCTTAGAAGAAATATCCGATGTTACAAAAAAATCAAAATCAACAATTGGAGATATCTTAATGAGGTTTGATAAAAAAGGACTTGCTGCTAAAGATGCGATTAAGCAAAGGGGACAACCAAAAAAGCTATCAGATTCTCAAAGTAAAAAAGTAAAGAAAATGCTTGAAAAGAAACCTGTTGACAAAGGATTTCCTTTTGTTGTTTGGACAACAAAACTCGTAGGATATGCTATAAAAAAGATGTTTGGAGTTATTTATAGTCTAAGACAAATAAGAAATCTCTTGAAGAATTTAATGTTTTCTTTGCAGAAGCAAAGACCTGAACACCTTAGAGCAAATAAGGAAATCCAACGACAATTTAAAAAAAACTTCGACGAAGAATTAGAAAATTTAATTCTAACGGATATGAGGTCTTCTTTTTGGATGAAAGCACATTCAAACTTGAGCCATACTTCA
>JBBSXH010000163.1:0-3209 GCA_038045865.1 Nanobdellota archaeon | reverse complement strand
TGGTAGTTATTTTCAAAGTGGAAAAATTGTTTCTCCCACAAATCTATAAAATATCTTTTCCAAATCTCATTCCCACAAAACTATTAAATATTCTTAGAATTTTACAGCATCAGCTTTCCGTCCTGCCAATCCTTTACAATCATGATACCTACTCTATTTTCATCAATCCTATTGCCCTTTAACAAAAATCTCTTTCTTTCGCCTATTTTATTAACAACTGAATCATAATCTTCTTCACCTTCATTTATTTGAATATCATAAAATCTTTCAAAAGCCGATTTGTTTGTTTTCATAAATAAATTAATAATTGCTTCTGCAACAACATAAGGATTTTGCAATCTTTCTATATCTTTTGCTCCAATTAAACCATATCTTACTTCATCTTCATAAGTCAAAGGAATAACTCCAGGACTATCTATTAATTTTATTTCATCATTTACTCTAATCCAATTAATTCCATGAGTAGTTCCTGCTTTTTTTGAAACTTTCATTTTAGTTTTATGAGCAAGTGCATTAATTATAGATGACTTTCCAACATTAGGATATCCTAAGATTCCAACAACAATATTTGCTTTTGTTTCTCTAAATGTAACTTTGGGCCCATCTTTTTTAAAAATACTTGGAGCCCTTTTTCCATATTTCTTAAAAATTTTTTTAATAGTATATAACAATACTTTAGTTGTCCTTCTGTCTTTAGAAGACACAAAAACAACCTCTCCTTCACTTTTTAATGCTTCAACTTGTTTTCTTAAACTTTCTCCATTAACTAAATCACTTTTATTAATCACAAAAATTAAAGGTCTTTTGTTAAGTTTGACTAATCTTTCAATTTCTTCATTTCTTGATAATTCAACTAATCTTCCGTCTAAAACCTCTAGAACTATGTCTGATTCTATAATAATTCTATTTACAACATCCCAGTATGGTTCATGATGTCCTTTTGGTTGTCCTTTAAAAGCCATGTTATGTTTTTAGTAGTAATAAATAATTTATAATAAATTAAGAAAAAATGGGCTTATTAAACTTTTGATGTTAGTAATAATCTTAAATTCAGTAAGACAAGTCTAAACTGAATTTCTTTTGAAGTCTGATAATGTATAAATCTTACCCGCTTTGCAGATGATAAAACATATCGATTGGGATTATGCAATATCAAACAATCAGTAATTTGCTTGGACTTTGGACAGCAAATTTTTATAATACTATCAATCACTCATTAACTACTAAGAACTATTTTACTTATTCATCATCTTAATCTTCTGTTCTTTATCTTTTCTTGTCTTAATTTCAGCTTCTTTGATTCTTAATCTTTCTTCTAAATCTAATTTATCTAATAATTCTTTATATCTATTTCTAATTGTAACTTCTGTTATTCCTGCAACATCTGCAACTTCTCTTTGAGTTTTCTTTTCATCATTTAATAATGCAGCAACATATAATCCTGCTGCAGCAATTCCTGCAGGCCCTCTTCCAGAAGTCAATTCACTTATTTCTGCTTTCTTTAAAATCTTTAATGCTTCATTTTGAGTTTTTGGTGATAACTTCAATACTGAAGCAAATCTATTAATATAATCTTTTGGAGAAGAAGGTGTAACTTTAATCCCTAATTTTCTTATAATAAATCTATATGTTCTTCCAATTTCTTTTCTTTCAACATCTGATGCTGCTGAAATTTCATCTAAAGTCCTTGGAATATCATAACTTCTGCATGCAGCATAAACACAAGCAGCAATTACTGATTCCATGCTTCTTCCTCTTACTAATCCTCTCTGTAAAACAAAATTATAAATTCTTGATGCTTCATCTTTTACAACTGCAGGAAGGTTAAGAAAACTCGCAACTCTCCTTAATTCAGACATAGCAAGACGAAGATTTCTTTCAATTGAAGTTGATACTCTTTCCTGCCATTTTTTTAATCTTAAAAATTTTCTTGTTGCACCAGCATCTAATCTATAAATATCAGATATTTCTCCAACATTAGTTGTAAGTCCTTTGTCAAATTTTTGTAAAGACATTGGTGCTCCGCCCCTGCCTTTTTTTTCACCAGAATCAAAACTACCCTGTTGTTCTTGAGTAGTATCCACCATTTTTTCTTCAACAACAGTTCCACAATCATTACAGAAAATTTCTCCTCTTTGTTCATCCCAAGTTAAATTAATCCCGTTGCATTCTGGACATTTTTTAACTCCTGCCATAGTAATATTTATAAAGCTTGTGCAAGAAGGTTTATAAAGCTTGTGGTTGCCCTGAAAGATTGTCGACGAGAATTAAGCCGAAGCTTTATCATACTTTGTATTTAATATCTTAATTTTTTCTAATATTAAACTATTTGTTGATGTTTTTAATATATATTCATATTCTATTTGTGTCATTGTTCTGTCTTCCATTTTAGTTTGCAAATAAGTAAACATATCATCTAATGCTCCTTCTAATCCAGTAAAACTAAATCTAGGTTTTTCATGAGATAATCTTTTTGCTCTGCTTAATGTTCTATAAACAGGGTCTGGACTTTTTTCTCCATGAACAGGATTTGTGCATGATATTTCATAATCATCTTGAATTCTTACTCTTCCATCTGGATTCGCATTTAATACTAATAAATTATTTAAAATTCTGTTGGCTGTATCTCTTTTTTTTAAAGCAGAATTACTTATTCTGGATTGTTTCATCATATAAGAACCAAAGGTTTCCATAAACATGGATAAAAAATATACTTTTTAAAAATATATGTGGTAGAACACTTAGAATAATTACTTTTCTTTTATCAAAACAGCCTTAACATCTCCTTCTTGAGATGGTCTGTTTGTAATTTTTGCTTTTCCTAATTCTGTTTCAATTATAGCACTTTTTACAAGAATATTTTGTCTTGCTAAGAATCTGTCTGAAATAGTTTCTATAACATTTAAAATCTTAACTTTTTTACATTTTTTTGTTTGAGGATTAAATACATTTGCAAAATTTTCTGATAATAAAACAGTTCTTATTTCCCCGCCTAATCCTCTTTTTTCTTTTTTCTTTTTATCTCTAAGTTTGACTTTTCTTTCTTTACCTCTAATTTCAAACTTTTTTCTCTTTCTAAAAGTCTTGTATTTTCCGCCTGTAATTTTTCTTCCGTGCATAAAGATTTATTGAAAAATTGATTTATAAATTTATGGGTAAACCCATAAATTAGGGAAGATAAGTCATAAATCTAATTTCCCGTTGTTAAT
>JBBSXH010000162.1:0-5865 GCA_038045865.1 Nanobdellota archaeon | reverse complement strand
AACCGAGCAAGATTATCTTATTTTAATAAGATGAAGTAATTACCACGCAAGGCTGATAAACTAATAGGATTTATAAAAGGATTAGTCGGATTAAAAATAGGAGTTGCTTTTACTCCTCCTAAAATACTTAATAATACTCCTCCTCCAATTGCTAACCTCTTAAGCAAATTCATAATTAATATAATACTTTTCTATTTAAATAGATTATGATGATAAAAAATATCTAATAATTTAAACATTTTGTTAATATTCTATAAATCTTACTCGCTGTGGCTTCTGTTCATTAAGTTAAATGATTAATTATCAACATAAACAATTAATTACAAAACGATTAAATTACAGATTATTAAAGATAGTAATATTTATATATTTACATTTACATATAAATTTATAAGGATAAAAAGAGTGTGCTAAATATGGAAATTTTGACTTGGGATGATGTTTTTCTTAGTAATAACGTTTCTTTTATAGCAGAAAAAAATCAGATAAAAGACTTTCTTAAAGATTTGGGGAACGAAACTGATGAACAAAGTTTTATAATTGATTCTAAAACAAAAAAGAGGGTAATTTCTCAAGACGAAGATGAAATTAAATTAAAAGAACTTGGGAGTATATCTTCTGCATCTAAAAACTTCATAAAAGATAATATTGCAAGTTATGCAGAGTTCTTAGCTCAAAAAAGAATTCTATAATATGGTGATAGACCCTTTTTCTATTATTTCATCTATTAAATCTATTTGGGATATGATAAAAGGGACGCGTAAAATAAAAAAAATAGACCCTAACTTATTAATGAATGGCGAAGCAAGAAAAGATTTTATGAACAATAATCCTAATGCCACCCTTATTTATATTCAAGGAGATTGTTATATTGGTGATAAAACCCAATGGAATGAAGAAGATAGACAAAAACTAAAACAAATATATAACCCTCTTTCAGAACATAAAAAAGAATTTGATATAATTGATATTGAATTCTTTAATAGGGTTCAAGATTTCAAAAAGGAATTACCTGATAATAAAAGCATAAATCCTTTTCTTAAATTTTTAGATTATGATTTAAGAACCATTCTAAATCTTTCTATATACGCAAAGAAATTATTTGATAATAAAGAGAGTCAAAAAGCACAAAAAGTAAGAGATGATATTGGAAAACATTATGGAAAAGAAGGAAGAAAATTATGTAATCTATATCTATCGGGTTATATAGATGGGATGACTGAATTTCTTATCCAAGAATATGGACAAGATATAGAAAAAGTAAAAAAAGAAATAAATCTAAAAATAAAAAAATTTGTAAGCGAATCGAATTATATCTTTTTTATTCATCAAGATTCTGATGGAGAATCAATCTTAGAAGGAATAAAGCGATGTATTAATCAAGGAAAATCTTATATTGCTATACATGGGGCAGGTTCTACAAATATAAAAAAAGTTAGAGATATATTAGAGAAATTAGGAAACGACATTACTGACAAAGGTTACGATATAAATGAAGAAAGTAAAAGAACACTATCTCTTTGTCCACTATTATATGTTTATTTAACAAAATATAATTAAAACGCTTTTTAATTTATTCTCTTGAATTTTTGGATATAACATTAATAAAGAATTTTCATATATTATTGCATCAAAAACCTTATTAAATACAATTATTCTATTATGTTTATGAAACATAAACAACTTTCTCCAATGATTGGTTTAGAAATCCATGGATACTTAGACACAAATGAAAAATTATTCTGCAAATGCAAGAATTTTCATGATATGAAATTAATTAAACCAAACACAAATATTTGCCCAATTTGTACAAGTCAGCCAGGAAGCAAACCAATGCTTCCAAATTCTGAAGCAATTAACAAACTTTTACAGATTGGTTTAATGTTAAACTGCAAGCCAAATTTAATAGAAAACAAAAAACCATTAATATTTCAAAGAAAACATTATAACTGGCCAGATATGCCTTCTGGATTTCAAAAAACAATTTCAGGAGCACACTCAACACCTGTTGCAGAAAATGGAGAATTTTTAGGAATAAGAATAACAGAAGTTCATCTAGAAGAAGACCCTGCTGCATGGAATCCTGATAAAGGAACAGTAGATTATAACAGGGCAGGAGCACCGCTAGTAGAAATAGTTACAGAACCAGATTTTACATCTGCAGAACAAGTTGAAATATGGTTAAGACAATTAGTTCTAACACTTTCTTATATTAAAGCATTAAATAAAGATGCTGGAATAAAAGCAGATGTAAATGTTAATATAAAAAATCTTACAGCAAGAGCAGAAATAAAAAATGTTAACTCTATCAGCGAAATAGTTCGCGCTATTACTTCTGAATTTCAAAGACATGAAAAAGAACTGCCCATAAAAGCAGAAACAAGGAGATGGAATTCTGAAAAAGATATTACAGAATTAATGAGAAGCAAAGAAAAAGCACAAGATTATAGATTTATACCAGAACCTGATTTGCCTGCAATAAAAATAACAAAGCAAAGAATAGAAAAAATAAAAAAACAGCTTCCAGAATCTCCAGTAGAAAAACTTGAAAAAGTTATTAAAAAACACAAGATAAATAAAAAAGATGCTGAAATTTTAACAAGAAACTTAGAGATTGTAGAATTATTTGAAAAAGTTTCTGAAAAAGTAAATCCAATATTTGCACTTCCATGGATAACAACAGAATTATTAGGAGTTTTAAATTCTCATAAAGTTACATTAGATAATCCAAAAATAAACATAAATCCAACCCACATCATAGAACTTCTCCAACTTGTAGAGAATAATAAAATAATGCCTCTAAAAGCAAAAGAAATTTTAAAGCAATTTGTTCCAAAATCATTTTCTCCAAAACAAATTGCAAAAAAATCTGAAGTAATTTCAGATAAAAGCAAGTTGGACACAATCATCTCAAAAGTTCTTAAAGATAATCCCGTTGCTGTCCAAGATTATAAATCAGGAAACAAGCAATCAATTAATTTCCTAATTGGAAAAGTTATGCAAGCAACAAATAAGTCTGCTGACTTTCAGATTGTGAGGAAGATGCTAGAAAAAGAATTAAAATAAAAATAAAGTTAAATCTCAGGCCTGTTTTTAATTTTCTCATAAAACTCAGGATTCCAAATATACACGACTCTTCCATCTTTTTCTATTATAATTCTATAGCTTCTTTCCAAATACTCCATTATTACTTGAAATGTTTGCCACATTACTTTTTTTGGAAGATTATTAAATAATTCTGTTTTTTTATATTCTCCAGAATTATCATCAATAAATTTCTCAACCATCAACACTGTTTGCAGTGTTGGGCTTCGAGCGATTTCATTTGTTTCACTATAACTTTTTTCTCTTACAGGTTTTTTTATAATTTCAGTTTCCATTTTAACATTAAATAAGTAGTAATATCAATTGATATTACTATTTAAATCTTTTGAATTTAACTTTATCCCAATAATTTAAAAACAAATCTTTCTTAGCTCGATTAACAAAAGAGGCACAAAAATAAAAGATGTTCTGGATTCCAATCACAGGAGCAGTTGCAGAAGCATCAGGAATGGTGATAGAAAAAAAAATCTTAAAAAAACCTGAAATAAATTATAAAAATTATACAGTTTATGGATTTCTTGCATTAGTTTTATTAATGCTTCCCTTAATTTTCTTTTTCTGGAATATAAAACCAGAAGCATATCAGCTAAAAAATCTTTTAATTTTAGCAGGAGTAATTATATTTTCAATTCTTGCAAACATACTTATCTTTTATTCATTAAAAAGAGAGACTCTTACAGAATTAGAGCCAATAAGATTAATGCAACCATTATTCACAATACTTATTGCATTTATATTTAGTTTTTTCTTTATAGATTATGCAAATGAAAAAAACTATTCTATTTTAATTCTAGGATTAATTGCAAGTTTTGCTTTAATTGGAGCACACATTAAAAAACATCATTTTATTTTTGATAAATATATTATTGCAGCATTATTAGGAAGCTTGTTTTTTGCAATAGAAATGGTAATTTCAAAATTCATTCTTTCATTTTATTCTTCAATAACTTTTTATTTCTTAAGATGTTTATTTGTATTTTTAATTACCTTGGCAATTTTCCAACCAAAAACAAAAATAAGCAACAGCACTAAAATACTAACTCTGATTGCATCAGGAATTTGGATTTTTTACAGAGTTGTTTTATATTATGGATATTTAACTTATGGAGTAGTTTTCACAACAATTTTGTTTATTTTAACTCCTGTGTTTATTTTTTTGTTTGCAAGAATTTTCCTAAAAGAAAAAATATCATTAAGAAATATAATCGCTTCAATAATAATTGTTGGTTGTGTAGCTACTGCAATAATTATTCAAGAATTCAATTTAATAATTGAAATAATTAGAAGTTTAATCTAATTTAATATTAAAATTATGAGCCCGGGAGGAATCGAACATTTCAATTCGTTATCAAAAAGAGAATTGAAACCAAAGAAAACCTTTAGGGTTTTCTGGGCCCAGAAAATTTATTTAATTTTCTGAGGTTCCCAATAATTTTAAAAATTATTGAGGACCTAAAAACTCTTAGTTTTCTAGGGTGAGAATCAATTTAATAGATAAAAATGAGTCCAGGAGGATTCGAACCCCCATCGCTCGGTCCGAGGCCGAAAATTCTATCCATTGAACTATGGACTCATAAAAATCATAAATTAAAGGCATTAATAAAATTATGGATTATGTCCTAAACCTAAAAATAAAGGATTATAAAAGTATACGTCCACATTTTCCAACCAACAATCAAATCATGTAGACGTATAAAACCTTATATACGTCCACAATCAAAAGATTTATAAAACCATGTAGACACATACTTTTATGACTTATACAGAAATCAAAGAAAAAGGAGAGAAAAAATATTATTATAGAGTAAAATCTGTTAGAGATGGTGAAAAAGTTAACAAAGAAAGAGTATATTTAGGAGTTAATTTGAAAAAGCAAGAACTTCAAGAAAAAGAGCAAGAAGCTGATAAAGAATTGAATAATGAAAAACAAGCAATAAAGGAGATTGAAGCCTCAAAGAACCTTGGTTCTTTAGGCAATGACAACAAAAACAACCTTGGAATAACCGCAGATAAAGATGAATTTTCAGAATGGTTTACACAAATTATGCTTAAAGCAGATTTAGCAGATTATACTGAAGTTTCTGGTTGTATTGTTTTCAAACCAACTGCTTATGCAATCTGGGAAAAAATTAAAGAAGAAACAGATGTAAGATTCAAAAAACTTGGAGTACAAAATACTTATTTTCCATTATTAATCCCTGAAAAATTCTTAAATAAAGAAAAAGAACATGTAAAAGGATTTTCTCCAGAAGTTGCCTGGGTAACTCAAACAGGAGATACTAAATTAAATGAGAGATTAGCAATTCGCCCAACATCTGAAACAATTATGTATCCTTCTTATTCAAAATGGATTAGAAGTTGGAGAGATTTACCTTTAAAATACAATCAATGGAATAATGTAGTAAGATGGGAGTTCAAACATCCTGTTCCTTTTTTAAGAACAAGAGAATTTTTATGGAATGAACTTCATACAGTCCTTTCAACAGAACAAGAAGCATTAAGTGAAGGAAAAGAAATAATTTCTGTTTACAAAGATGTTTGTGAAAATTATTTAGCACTTTATGGAATGTATGGAAAAAAGACAGAAAAAGAAAAATTTGCAGGAGCAGTTTCTTCACAAAAATTACATTATATTATGCCTAATGGAAAAGCAATAGAAGGTCCTTGTTTTCATTATGATGGTCAAAATTTTGCAAAAGCATATGATATAAAATTTTTAAATAAAGAAGGCAAAGAAGAATTTGCTTATCAAAATACCTA
>JBBSXH010000161.1:2007-3974 GCA_038045865.1 Nanobdellota archaeon | reverse complement strand
CATGGAAGTCATGATAAAATACTTCCTATGGTAGAATTAGCACAAGAAATGGGTTATAAAAGAGACAAAAATGTTTTCTTGATAAATGATAAGCAGATGCTGAAGTTTTGAATTTTATTATTTCAAAAACCCTTTATCTTCCACAACCACAACCTTTTTAAATACTAATTCATATCAAACAGATATAACTTGATAACTAAAATCCCTTAAAACTATAAAAATAACTAAACTCCCAAAGAATATAATCTTTTCATAAACATGTTACAAACAATAAAATCAGGGAAAAAACAAGAAAAACCACCTCACTGGCCTACTTTGAACACAGTAATAATGGTAGAAGATACTTTAAAGAACATGAATGAAAGCGTGATTTCAGTTGCAGAATTAAAAAGAAAACTTCCAAGACAAGTTAATCATATTACTTTAATTACAATTTTAGAATACTTAGAAAAAAGCAATAAAATTGTGGTTACTTTAAGAGGTATAACTTGGATAGAAAATAATAACCAAAATTTAAAAAGAGCAATTATGCAAGGAATGGAAATATGAAAGCAGTTAGAGTTATTTTATCTCCTGAAGCAGAAGAAGTTTATAAAAAATTAAACACAGAAGCAGAGAATAATAAACAATCAAGAAGGAGTTATGATAAAAAATTTGGATATCAAGGAAGATAATTTTCCCCTATCAACATATTTAAATAATTCCTTATTTTTAGATAATAAATAAAACCAATAATAATAATAACTTAAACTCTTGAGCTTATGAGATTAAGATTAAGCAATTAACATCAAAGCTAAATCAATTAAAGCCAAAAAGTATGGGTTTGAGAAATTATTAAAAGTAAGAGATAAACAAAAATTAAAATGAGGAGTTAAGAGTAAAACATGGACGAAGAAATATTAACAGGACTAAGAAATGCAATTGAGCAAGGAGAAAGCTTGCAAGAAGCAATGCAAGTAATGATTAATTCTGGATATGGTTTAAGAGAAGTTCAGGAAGCATCAAAATTCATAGGCGGGGGAATATTAGAATCTCATCAGTCAAATCCTGATGAACAATTTGTTTTTCCTGAAAAAAAATCTTTTTTCCAAAATCTTTTGTTTAAAAGAAAAGATAAAAATATTTCTCCTACATCATCTTTATCCTCTCAAATGTCTTCTGTTAGTCAGATGCAAGAACCAACAATTACAAAAGGACAATTTTCAAAAGAACTTGATAACATAAAACAAAAACAAGATTACACAAAAGAGATTTTTTTAGTTGTTACACTTTTAGTTTTAGTTGGAATCTTAATAACAACAATTTTATTAAAAAATATGATTTTAGGATGGTTTAGTTAAAAATAGAATTATTAAAATTTTAACCGGAATATTTAAAAACTATGGTTGCTATAGCATCTATAGATTAAAATGGAAATAACAACAATTCAATTAAGCAAAGAAACAAGAGATAAAATATCTTCTTTTGGGATGAAAGGAGAAAGTTATGATAAAATTATCCGAAGAGTTTATTCTTTAGCTGTTAAAGGGCAATTAAGAGAATTTTTAATGTCCTCTAAAGGATTTATTTCAATTGGCGAGGCTAGAAAAAGATTAGATAAAAAATATAACTAATTCAATAAATTCTAAGATGATTAAATAATCTTATAATAAGTTTTAAAATATCATCTTCAAAGATAGGAAAGATTTATGCATTATTAACAATTAAAAGAAATTCAAGTTAGACTTGTCTTCTTGAATTTATTAGTAGTTCCAATAAAAATTTAAACCCCATGTATTATCTCTTTAAATGATATACTCTCCATTAGAAGATTCTTATATGCTTTCAGAAGTTGTAAAAGAATTTTTAAAAGAAAAAAATAAGAAAATAAAAATTCTCGATATGGGAAGTGGTTCAGGAATTCAGGCACAAGCTTGCATTAAATTAGGTTTTAAGAATGTTTTATGTGCAGATATGGATAAAGAAGT
>JBBSXH010000161.1:0-1907 GCA_038045865.1 Nanobdellota archaeon | reverse complement strand
CTTGCATTAAATTAGGTTTTAAGAATGTTTTATGTGCAGATATGGATAAAGAAGTGATTAACCATCTTAAACTAAGAAATTTTAATACCCTACAAACAGATTTATTTTCTAATATAAATAAATTAGAAAAGTTTGATTTAATCATATTTAACCCCCCTTATTTACCTGAAGATAAATTAGAACCTCAAGATTCAAGAAATGCAACAACTGGTGGTAAAAAGGGTTATGAAATAATAATTAAGTTTTTAGTCCAAGCAAAATCTCATCTAAATAAAAATGGTTCTATTCTATTGCTCTTTTCTTCATTTTCAAATCCTAAAATAATTTTAAAAAAAGCAAAAGAATTAGATTATTCTGCAAATCTATTATCAAGCAAAAAACTATTTTTTGAAGAGCTTTTTGTTTATGAAATAAAGTAAACTTTACTTCTTAACATCACTTTTACCTAACTTATACTACACCCTATTTACTCTTACCAAATCTTCTCCTCATGCTCGAAGATTTAACTAATCTTTATTAGTAATTAATTTTAATATTACTAAAGGTAAAGAGGTTTTCAATTTACAAAATTAAGAATAAAATAAAAATTGAAATGATAGAGTAAGTATTGTTTGATACTTTACTTAACATATGAACTATCCTTATAATCCCCCTTTTTCATCTCATTAAAAATCTTATTTTTTCTTAACTTAAATTGTCGAGGATTTAAATTTAGAGAATCATATCCTTTAAAGTTTTTTATTAAATTTTTTAAATCTCTAAAATAATCTAATTTATATTTTTTTAAAATCTCATTATATTTCTTGAAGTTGATTTCAGAGAAAAATATTAAAGAAGCAATATCTATTTTATCTTTCTCACCCTTTACAGAATTTATTCTGTCTAAATATGCAGATTGTTTTAATGTCAGAAATTAAAAATTTCTGAGCATCCTAAAAACAAGTGCTTATAACACATTGTTTTTTTGATATTAAAAGTGCTTCAGGACATAAAACTCTAAACCCCTCAATTTCAACAGCATAATTTTTGATATCTTCAACAGGGATATTCAACTTAGAATAATATTCAAGGTAAATATCAATATCAATCTCCTCATTTTTTATCTCATATTTTTTTAGATTATCATTCTTTCTTAACTCATTCTTATCAAATTTTTTAAGTTCAGTTAAATCAATAACAATATCTATATCCTTTGATTTTTGTTGTCTGGTTAAGAGATAAACCGCCAATCCACCAATTAAAATAAAATTATATTTATGTTTTATTTCATGTAATATTTTCCAGCTTTTTTCAGTTAATAATGAATTCCAAAATTCTTTATGATTATAATTATTATTTTTATTTTCCATTATATGAAAATTTTCTTCAGTTTAATTGGAAATTTGCATGTTTGAAAATTATTCATAATTTTCATTATTTTATTTTTTCCTCTAAATATTTAATAAAATCAGAAGCATACCATTCTTTTAAATTCCAAATATCAACAAAAATTTGGGCAATTGTCCCAGTTTTTTCATACCTTTCTAAGTTTTTATCTTTTTTTAGAACGATTAAATTTGCCTTACCCCTTTGTTCTGGAAATATTTTTTTTAATTTTTCTAGCTCTTCAATAGAAGCATAAACATAAACTTCAGAATAATCAGCAGGAACATCATTAAATTTAAATTTATATGCAGAATAACAAGCATAAGTCATATTAGGGATATTTCTTTCTATTTCTCTCACCGGCAGGTTAATTTTTGTGCTATAAATAATATCCCTATCAAGGTTTCTATTACTTGCCCATAAATAAATAATTTTCTTTAAATCAATTACTCTAAACTGCATTTTTTCTATTTTAACTGAGTTTATTTTTTCAAGCTTTTTTACAGCAAGATTTATAGTGCTTAAAGAAAATCCAAGAGATT
>JBBSXH010000160.1:0-13832 GCA_038045865.1 Nanobdellota archaeon | reverse complement strand
ATATAAGAAGAATTTGGTATGCAGAAAGATGGTGGTTTGTTATAGAAGATATTGTTTCTGTTTTAACAGATTCAAATGATCCTAAACAATATATTCAAAAATTAAAACAAAGAGATGAAATCTTAGCAGAAGGGTGGGTACAAATTGTACGTACCCTTTTAGTTCAAACAGAAGGAGGCAAACAACCTATGAATTGTGCAGACACAGAAAGCATTTTTAGAATAATTCAGTCTATTCCCTCTAAAAAAGCAGAGCCCTTTAAAAGATGGCTTGCAAAAGTTGGTTATGAAAGAGTACAAGAAATAGAAAATCCAGAACTTGCACAAGAGAGAATGAAAAAAGAAAATGCTACTGAAAATGTAGCATCAAAGGTAATGCGCGTCTATCCAGATTCTAATATTCCAAATGACAATAACTATATAAACTTTTCTGTTAATAATGACAGTGCAGAGGTTGCTCCAGTAGCATCAATGGTAATGCAGCGATCTGAAAAATCGTGTCTATCCAGACTTCCGAGTTCGATTCTCGGCTGGAGCGCCTCTGCTCTTAATTTTTCTTTACAACAAATAACTGAGGTTTACAAAGATATTAACGAAAATAAAGAAGAAAATGAAGTTAGAACAATTCTTTATACTTATTTTGACAGAACAAGAAATTCTAAATTTTCATTATCTAATGAATTAATTGGTTGTTGCTCAAAATATGTAAGATTAACAAAAGAAGATTTTGATGTTTGCCCAATAAATAAAAATGAAAACAAGGTTATTGGGAGATAATAAAATGAAAAATAAAAATCTACAAATATTTGCATTAATATTATTTTCTTTATTAATCTTAAATCTATTCTTAATCTCAATTAAAGCAGATTCTCCTTCAATACCTTCTCTTCCAGGAATAGGCGGAAATATTAATCCGGACACAGGACTTCCTATTGAACTTGAAAAAATACAAGAAATTGGGAAAAATCTAACCAGTAAAGAAATTAGTTCAAATTATTTAAAACAAGAATGGAATAAAATATTATTAGATAACAAATATATTTCATCTATGGATTCTTTTTTTACAAAAATAAGTATTATATTTAGAATTTTATTTGGAATACCCTATTCATTAACGCTCACCTTATTTTTTGTAATAATTCTCTGGTTTGCTATTTTCCTTAGTCTTCCAGGAATCATAGAAAATTCGACAAGCCTATCTTCTGGAGTTTCTTGGTTAATTAGTTTAGGGATAACTATAATTCTCGCACAAATTCAAGTACTTAACAGAATAATAGTTTTTCTAATTAAATTTATATCTTACCCAGAAAACTCTTGGTTAAGACTTCTCGTAGGAATTTTAATCTTTGTAGGAATAATTATTTTTTATTACATTGAAAAATATCTCAGTAAATATTTAGAAAAGAAAAAGAAACAGAAGATAGAAAACAAAACAAAACAAACCCAAAAGAAAATAGAAAAGTTTAGTGAAGGGGCAGGAATTTAATTAAATATGTGAAATTTCATCAGCAACTTCAGCCATTGCACTTAACTTACCAATTTTTCTTCCTTTCTGCCCAGCATCCTCTAATCCAATTTTGTTTCCAATAATTTTTAAGATAATACTTGCCATCCATAAAGCCCCAATTGCAATAATTAATGCAAAAACAACTCCAATAATCGGCCACTCTTCTAAAAACTTAAATACATTACCTAAATTAAAAAATAAAACAGCTAAACTTCTTATTGTACCAGTAAGAGCAATTAACAGAGTAATAATAAATCCCCCAATCCAAGGAATAATTTCTCCCTTAAAAAAAGGAGTGATTTTTAAAATATTAGTAATCACAACTAAAAGCATAATCCAAATAGCAATCAAAACAATAAAAATTTGCAAAGAAATTTCACCAGAGATCCCAAAAATAATTCTTGCAACTATTTGCAAATTTTCAGGGATATTAACTGTTTGTTCAAGAGTTTGGGTTGTTTTTGTCTGTACTTCTGAAATAGATTTAATATCTAAATTTACATCTTCCAACCCTTTTGCAGTTAAATTTCCAGCAGTTTCCTCAGAGCAAACCAAGTTAATTAAAACCAAACTAATAACTAAAATCCCTAAACATAACCCTATCTTTTTTATCATAACTAATTAAATAACTCTCTATTTAAAACCCTTTCTAAAACAATGTTTTTTGTTTCGCCTTTTCTTTAAGCTCATTCAATTTTTCCAATTGACTATCAATAATAAACTTCAATTATCTTTGCATTAACTTCATATTTTTTCAATAAATCAACAAATCTTTCTCTATAAATTACAGGTATCATTACACAACTTTTTCCTAGCTTTTTTCCATCAAATTCTTCAATTAATCCCTTATATCTTTTATCCTTAATCTTAAACCCATAAATTTTATTTAAAAAAGCGCCTCTATTTTTTTTAATATTATCCCAATAAATAATTATAAACTTTTTTCCTGACTTACCTTTACTTTCAAACTTCCCATATAAAATTATGCCTTCACTCTCAATGCTCAACTTTAATTCCTTCCATTCATCTAATTTACCTATGATCAAATTAATCTTATTGCTTATTCCTTTTGTCCTAAACAATAATCCTTCTTTACTTTTATAAAAATCTTCTAAAATTTCATTAATCTCTTTTTCAATTTTTATATTAGATTTTTCTAATTCAATAAATATATCAACATCACTCTCTTTTGTTGCTTGATTTTTTGCAACAGAACCAAACAAAATAATCCTATTTATCTTGTTTAAATCTTTTATTTTACTCAATAAATAAGAAACAAAATAACTAGCATATGCTTTATACATTTTCAGTCTCCTCCTTTAATTTTAAAAACAAATCTATTTTATTTTTTAAAATAGTTTCAGAAACATTTTTTCCATAAGCCAAAGTATTTCTTTCTTTCTCAATAATATTTGCCGTTTCTAAAAATTTATCCAAATCTTTTATGTTTTCAATTGGAACCACTATCTGATTAACAATAAACTTTTTTGCATTCTCTTTACTTTTCTTTAACCATAAATGATCAATTTTTGCTCCTTGTTTTAAAACATTTAATTTATCCAAATAAATCTCAATTAAAGTTGTAACCCCCACAGATAAACAGAAAATCAATCTTCTCTGATGAATCACCATTCCTCTTGAATCTTCTAAAGAAGAATTAATCTCATCCATAACTTCATCTAAAATTTCTTTATATCTTTCTTTCATTTTAATAATTCTCTCTTAAAAATATCAAGACACTTGTCTTTATAAACATTTCTATTATTAAGTCATCTGTCTTAAGGACATTAAGACACTTGTCTTTATTTCAAAACAATGTCTTTTGTTTCGCCTTCTCTTTCAGTTCATTCAACTTTTCAAGTTGACTATCAATCCTTTCTTCACTAAATTCATATTTTATTAAAATCTTTTTTATCTTTGATTTATCTATTAAAGGAAAATCTATTTTAATATCTTTAACATTGGGCTTATCAATCTCTTCATAAATAGGTTTCCAATCAAAATTCAGTGCATACTTCTCATACTTATCTTTCCCAATTGCATCAAAGATTTTTTCTTTGGTTTTATATTCTTGAACAATCTTTAATGCTTTTTTAGGCCCAATACCCTTAACTCCTCCAGGATTATAATCTGTTCCAGATAAAATACCCAAGCAGATTAATTGCTCTTGATTAATATCTAATTCTTTTAGAACTTGTTTTAATTCAATCATCTGAGGAAATATTTCTTTATATCCTGAAATTGTTTTTCTTTTTCTAGACATACTTAAATTTTGAATTAGTAAAGGTGCTTTAAACATTAAACAATCATAATCCTGAGAAGCAACAGCATAACCTAAACCTTGTTCAACTAAATAACTTGCTTCTGCTTCTCCTTCAGAAGGTGCCTGAATAACAGCAATTCCCATTGCTTTCAAAAGTTCTTTGCTTTCTTTTATTTTCTGTTCATCCAAATGAACATCACTTCTTGAATATTTTCCCATGGACTCAATATCTTCTTCAGCAACGGCTTTTTCATAATTTTCTTTAGCTTTTTGTTTTGCTTCAAGTCGTTTTTCACGAGTTGCTCCTTTTAATTCAGGCGCCTCTCCATCAAAAACATAAACTAATTTAACTCCTTCAGTAATTAATCTCATATTTCTATAAAAAAGCCCACTCAGATGCGAAGTTATATTCCCCCTTGAATCTTTTAAAGGAGTTCCATCAGGTTGTCTAATTGTAGTTAAAAACTGATAAATAGCATTAAATGCATCAACAATAATTATTTTTGATTTTAAATCAGAAAACTGAATTTCTTTTTTAGTTATTATCTCTCCTATTTGTAAGCCCATTAAAGAAGTAGAAATATTAAATATAAAAAACTATGCTCTTCTTTTTAATTTTCTAGAATAATTTACAAAGCCCAAAAAAGCCTCATTTAATTTTTCTGGAGAGTATTCATTAATACCCTGATTTTTATATCTTCCAGGAAAATATTTATCCAAAATTTCTCTTTTTAAATTAGCATCTTCTGTTTTTTTAAAAGAAATTTCCCTTAACTCAACTTCATTTAAAAAATTATTATAGACTCTTATTCTCACTTGTTTAAGATGTTGATTATTTCTATCCATATATTGACTATCTTCAGCCATTCTTTGAGGTTCTTCAGCCATTCTTTGATGTTCTGCAGTTTCTTCAGCAGTAGGGTCATCAAAATTCAAGCTTAATTGTTCTAATCCTTTTATTTTTTTCTTTGCCATTTTTCTTATTTATTAGAGGTTTCTTACATATTTAAATCTTTCTATGTGTTACTACTTAATAATAACATTTATAAAGTATTGTCCACTTATAAATCTACAATGAAAATAGGACAAAGCATAAAGGAATACTTAACAAATCAGAGAATAAATAAGGAAAAACTAAACAAGGGATACTGGATAGCTTATACTAGAACAGGTCTATTAAATGACATCAGTTTAACAGATACTCAGGATTATGATGGAAAATATAAGGTCCACAGGACTTTTGAACAGATTGAAGCCTTGGTTCCAAACTTAATAGAACTATTAAGAAATAAAAGAATTTCAGGTTTTAAATATAAAAGTAGAGATACTCCAATTTGCCCAGATTATGCAGATAAACTCCCTCCTTTATTCATATATTTAAAAGAAAGACAGATACCAGAAATATCTTCAAATTTAAACAATTTAGGATTAGAAGATAAAGTATGGATTAATGATACAAGAACTGCTCTGGATTTTCAAGTAAAAGCTCAAACAAATAACTAAAACCCAACTTTTAAATGACTCAGAGTATCAACATCTCTTTCTTACCAAGTAAGAATATAACTAGATTTTATTATACTTTTTCTTGTCAGGTAAGAAAAAACCCTGTTTTTCCCTTATTTTTCTTACCAAGTAAGAAGATTTATAAACTTTAATTAATTATTTTAAACATGAAAAACATAAATAGTAAAGAAGAAATTCTTAAAAAAACAGCAAAAGAATATTATCAATCAGGAAATGAAGAATTAATTAAAGGAAGAAATAATTCAGCGGTTGTTCTTTTTTTTAAAACACTGGTTGCATTAATTGATTTATATGTTTTGCAGCAAACAGGAAATACTCCTTCTTCTCATAATGATAGATTTAAAAAAACTCAGGAGAATTTTCCAGAAATTTACAACTTACTTGATAAAGATTTTCCTTTTTACCAAAACAGTTATATTCAAATCATGACTAAAGAATTAGCGGAGGTGATAAAAGAAGATGCAGAATTTATCGCAGAAAAAACAAAAATTGAATTATAGTAAAGATGTCTTGGATATTGTTCAGTTTGGCTCTTCTTTAAACCAAGAAAATCCAAATGATATAGATATAGCAGTAATATTCAAACCAATTCCAATAAAAGAACAATTAAATCAATCTCAAGAAATAAAAAAACAAATTCAAGAATTATCAAAAACCCCAATTCATATTACTTCATTTGATTTATATAATTTTTTTGATAAAGGTAATTTTGCAAAAGATTCTATTTTGATTTATGGAAAAAGTTTAATTTCAGGAGATTATTTTTCAAATAATTTCGGAGTTGCACCAAAAGTTCAGATAATCTATTCATTAAATGACCTAAAGAAAAAAGATAAAGTTAAGTTTAATTATCTTCTTAATGGAAAATCTGGGAAATATGGATTATTAAGAGAATTTAATGGTAAACTTATTGCTCCAGGAATAATTGAAATACCCCCAGAACATGAAACAATATTTACAGAAGCAATTAAAAAAATAACTTCAAGATTTGAAATAAATAAAACTCTTATATTCAAGTAGTTTATATTAAATTAAATAACTAATAATTAACAAAACAACAATGAGAAATATTAATCAAAAATAAGATGCTCAAACTAAACTTATTAAAACTTAAAAACATATAGATTGTCTAATAAATTATTGATAAAAAGTAAACAATAAAATGCAAACCACCCTCAACTTCATCCCTATTGACTATGATTATTTCGATTTTAATAGTAATAATTATGTTAAGATAATAGGCAGAGATGAAAAAGGCAAGAGAATATGTGTAATTGATAAATTTGAACCTTATCTTTGGGCAATCTTAAAACAAAATATTGAAGAAAAAAAGATAAAAGAAATTCAGAATAAGATTGAAAAAATTAAAGTAGACAAGGCTGGCAGGCAATCAGAAGTAATCAAAACAGAAGTTCATAATAAAAAGTTTTTGGGAGAAGATGTAAAAGCAATAAAAATATTTATTACAAATTACAAAGATGCTCATGCAGTTGCAGATGAAATTGATTTTAAAGAAATAGATAAAAGAAGGGGCTATGATGTCTCTTTACTAACTCAATATATTATTGATAGAAAGATAAAGCCATTAAATTGGTATAAAATAAAGGGGGAAGTTTTAAACAACTCTCAGGAATTTGGAGCAATAGATAGTTCATTAGAAGTAGACACTTGCATACATATTAATTCTATTGAAGAATTAAAATCTCAACAAGAATTCAAACCAAAAATACTTGCCTATGATATTGAAACACAAGAATTAGAAATAGGAAAAGGAGAGATTCTTATGATTTCTCTTGTTGGAAATGATTTCAAGAAAGTTTTAACTTGGAAACATAAATCAAACCAAGATTATGTTGAACACTATAAAGATGAAGCAGACATGATTGAAGGTTTTATTAAACATGTTAAAAAATATGACCCAGATATTTTAACAGGATATTTTTCAGATGGTTTTGACCTTCCATACCTGCGAGCAAGAGCAGAAAAAAATAATATAAAATTAAATTTAGGAATAGACAACTCTCAACCAAAATTCTCAAGAGGCAGAATTTTAACAGGAAAAATATTTGGAATTGTTCATTTAGACTTGTTAAGGTTTATACAAACTGCTTATTCTCAATACATGCAATCTGAAACTCTTTCATTAAATGAAGTTGCATCAGAATTTTTGGGTGAAAAAAAATTGGATTTTTCTCCTTTAGAGCATGCAAAATTAGAAAAACCAAATTGGGAAGATTTTTTTAAATATAATCTACAAGATTCTGTTTTAACTTACAGATTAGCAGAAAAATTCTGGCCAGACTTACTAGAATTCGCAAAAATAATTCAAGAACCATTGTTTAATGTTTCAAGAGATTCTATGTCTGCTCATGTAGAAAACTATATCTTACATAATTTAGAAACTTACAATGAAATTGCAGAAAAACATCCTCATTATGATGAAATAGGAGAAAGACGAACAAGAGAAAAATATGAAGGAGCTTTTGTTTTCCAACCAATTCCAGGATTATATGAAAATATTTGTTTTTTTGACTTCTCAAGCATGTATGCTTCTATTATTGTATCTTATAACTTATCAAAGTCAACACTGACAAAAAACAAGAAAAATTCTTATGAAAGTGAAATAGAAAATAAAAAAATCTATTTCAAAAAAACAAGCGGCTTTTTTCCAGAAATGTTAAAAGAAATTATCAAAAAAAGAAGGGAATTTAAAGAAGAATACAAAAAGAACGAAAATCCAATTCTAAAAGCAAGAAGTAATGCATTCAAATTAATTGCAAATGCAGCTTATGGTTATCAGGGATTTTTTGGTGCAAGGTATTATTGTCTTGAAGCAGCAGCTTCAACAGCTTACTTTGCAAGACAAAATATTAAAAGTTTAATTGATAACATTAACAAAGAAGATTACACGGTTATTTACAGCGATACTGATAGTTGTTGTTTTAAATTAAATAAGCATACAAAAGCAGAAGTTAAAGAATTCTTAAAAAAATTAAACAAAAATCTTCCTGGAATAATGGAATTAGAATTAGAAGATTTTTATAAAAGAGGGATTTGGGTTACAAAAAGAACAGGGGAGTTTGGAGCAAAAAAGAAATATGCATTAATAAATGAACAAAACAAAATAAAGATAAGAGGATTTGAAACAGTAAGAAGAGATTGGTGCGACCTATCCAGAAGTGTTCAGAGTCATATTCTAGAACTGATTCTTAAAGAGGGTAATGAAAAAAAATCTTTTGAATATTTAAAACAAATAGTCAAAAAAATAAAAAAGCGAGAAATTGAAATAAAAGATTTAATGATAAGAACTCAACTAAAAAAACCAATTGAAGAATATAAATCAATTAATCCTCATGTAACAATTGCTAAGAGAATGAGAGAAATGCAAATTCCTATAGATATTGGAATGTTAATTGAATATTATATTTCAGAACCTGAAAATAACCAAAAAACAAAAACAGGCAAGACAAAAGCCCTTGTAAGAGAAAGAGCAAAACTCCCAAGTGAAAAAGGAGAATACGACATTGATTATTATTTAAATAATCAGATTCTTCCGGCTGTTGAAAACATTTTTGAAGTTTTCAAGATAAATGTAAGAGAAACCTTTGAAGAAAAAAAGCAGATGAAATTGAGGGAGTTTTAATTAATCTCTAATTTCTTAAATTCCAAAAACTCAAATCTTCTTATCTTCAAGCATCCACTTCCAAACAGGTATCAACTTTATTATTCCTTCTTCAAATTTGATTTCTTTTTCTTCTTTCTTAGTTAACATCAATCCTTTTTTCTTATTAAACTTTCTCATAAATTCTCTTATTGACTTAAAATCTTCTGTATTAATTTTTTCTTGATACTTTACCTCTATTGGCATATCTTCATGAATAATATCTATTTCTCCACCATTTTTCCAAAAGCTTTTTGCTCCAAATTTGTTTACTGCTAAGCTCTCAATCATTCTTCCAAAAAAATCTTCTTCAATCTTTGATTTATATAAATAAGTCAAAGCATTATCTGTTGGATATGCTCTTTTTTTCTTTCTTAAAGTAGTTATGCTTCCTTTTCGATAATTGCCTAAAATAGTTATCAAAAAGCTTTCTTTAAGATAATTAATATAATCTTTTATTACTCTTCTATCTTTTTCAAATTGCTTGCTTAAAGATTGGTAATCAATGTACATCCCAGGATTTGTGGAAATTAATTCTAAGAGGATTTTTAAAAAATCTGGGTCATCTAATTTAAACATTCTAGGAATATCTTTGTAAACTATTTTATCTACAACTAAAGCTCTAACATATTCTTTGAAGTCTTTATCAGTCTCAAAAGAAAAAGTTTCAGGAAAACCCCCTTTCTCTGCAAATTTATTAAAAAAAGGTTTAATTTTTGTCTCGTATTTAAAATCATCTTCTTTTAAATTATTGAGTTTAAGATATTCTCTAAAAGTAAAAGGAGTTAGTGTAAATTCAAAAATTCTGCCTGCGAGGGTTTCTTTTGTTTTTTTTCTTATAAAAAGAGATTCTGAACCACTTATTATAAATTTTATCTTAGGATATAAATCATAATACTTTTTTAATTCATTTTCCCATCCATCACATTTTTGAATTTCATCCAAAAAAATATAGATTTTCTCTTCCCTAAAATCTTTATTATGAATTTCTTTGTAAATGTCTAAAACTTCACTTAACTTTGCTGAAACTTCATCAAATGAAAAGAATAATATATTTTCTTTTGGTGTCTTTTCTTCAATTAGCTTTTGTATAATTTGATAGATTGTTGTTGTTTTTCCAATTCTTCTAAGCCCGA
Organism: Nanobdellota archaeon; assembly: GCA_038045865.1. GTDB lineage: Archaea > Nanobdellota > Nanobdellia > Pacearchaeales > GW2011-AR1 > ARS1285. The sequence goes on along the minus strand of JBBSXH010000160.1, from coordinate 3,742 downwards.
CAAATGCTAATATAAATCTTTTATCTATGTACTTTTCTATTTCAGGGTATATATCTCTTTTAAAAGGCAAGGCTAAATCTATGTCTACTTTTCCACTTATCCACCAATGATTAAATTCCTCTAATTTATTTCTTTCCATTCTTATTGATTATTGCTAAGTTTACTTATGTACATTAGAATGTACTTGTTTATAAACTTTGTGGTCATCAGAATGTACATATCTTTTAAAGATCCGCAGTGTTTAGTTGAATAAATCTTTTCATTACCATTAAACAAAACATGTACATCAGGATGTACATGTTTTTTAGGGATTTAGGGTTGTTAGTCTAAACTTTGAACCTTTGAAGAAAAAAAGCAGATGAAGTTGGGGGAGTTTTAGTTAAAAGAGTAAGCGGTGAAATATAGTCTAGATTTATAGAAAGGTTTAAATAGACTAATCCTTTTAATAGGATTGAATAAACCTAAAAATAGGATTAATGAAATGCTAAATAAAGAACATCAAATACTTGAAGAATTTGTTAAAAAACCTTGGGAGAAATTTACTTTCAAGGAAATCAAAAATTTATCTGGAAAGAAGTCAGAAAGTTATGTATATGCCTCGCTAAAGAAATTTGTTAAATCTAATATTCTTAAAGAAGAAAGAGTAGGTAATGTAGTTTTATACTCATTAAATCTTTCTTCACATAAAACTCTTGCTTATTCGGGTTTTGTTCTAGAACATATAAGCTGGAATAAAAAACAAATCCCCTATAAAGATTTAGAAAAAATTGCATCTAAGATACCTACTGACTTTTTCATATTTATTGTTACTGGGAGTTATGCAACTAACAGCCAAAAGAAAACCTCAGATATTGATATTGTGATAATATGCGATGATTCTTTTGACCAAAAAAAGATTTATGCTGAACTTAAACAAGATTGCGAGTTAAACATACCACAGATACATTTATATGTTTTTAAAAAATCAGAATTCTTAGAGATGTTGTTAAATAAAGAGGCAAACTATGGAAAAGAAATATCAAATAAAAATCTTATCTTATTTGGAGGAGAAGAGTATTATAAAATAATCTCAGAGGCAATTAAAAATGGATTCACAGGTTGAAATATTCATTAAAAGAGCAAATAATGAAATTCTTGGTGCTAAATCTCTAAAAAGATTAAGCGAAGAAGTAAAATATAAAGATGAGTTTAGTATTCCTAAAGATATCACCTTCTACAGCTCAGTTATATCACATTCTTATTATGCAATATTTTATTCTGCTAAAGCTTATCTTATATTCAAAAATATTCCACTCAAATCAACACAGGGACAACATCAGCAAGTTTACTTTGAGTTTAGAAAACTAGTTGAAAAAGGAATTATTGAAAAAGAGCTACTAAATATATATGAAGAAATAATGGGACGAGCAGAAGCTTTGCTTGATATACTAAAAACAGAAAGAACTAAGAGAACTAATTTTACTTATGAAACAATTCCACAAGCAAATAAAGAACCTGCAAAAAATTCATTAAATAATGCGATATTTTTTCTTTCACATATAATAAAGTTTATTGGAGATTAAAATTATTAATAAGAAAAAAAGTAGATGAAACTTGGAGAGTTTTAAATTGATTATGAGATAATCTTTTACTTAACCTTCTGTCTTTCATTCCATCTCTTTTTTTGCCCTCTAATATCTCCCCTATACTTTCTTACCTCTATTCTAACATAATCCCAAATTTTTTCAGGATTATATAATATTGGATTTTCTTGAGAAAGATAAAATAATTTATAAGCCAGACCACACGGAGTTCTATTTAATCTAAGGCTTGCTTTCTCTAAAGGCACCCCTTTCTCTATATACTTTAAAGCCCTTTCAAGTTCTCTTGTTGTGTATCTTTTGTGTTCCATTTTCAAAAAGCAGATAAGAAAACCTTTTATAAATTTTTCTGTTTTTAGGTATTGTAAACTTATCGAGATATGAAGTTTTTTAAATAAATTTCTCCAGAATCATAACTAATTTCAATTAATTTTATTTTTTAATATTATCAATAATTAACAAAGAATATCTTCGGAAAAATTGAGCAAGAGGAGATTTTGGAGAAGATATTTTTATAGAGCAGAGTAAGGAAGAATTTGGTAAAAATAACACAAAATTTAATATATCCTTTTAACTTGACAGTATCCTGTTTTTAAAGCCTGTTTTTAATCCTCCACCAAAAGCACAAAAACAAATCCAGGATATTCTTTTTTATTTATATTCAATCCATTTCTTTTTATTTGAAATATTGAATTTTCAACAACACAAACCATAATTCCATTATCTTTTAACTGAGAATATAAATTTTCGGGCAGTTTTTCTGCACTTGCTGAAACCAAAATCCTGTCAAAAGGAGCTTCTTCTTTTAATCCTTTGCTCCCATTTCCATAAATTACTTTTATATTTTTATAATCCTTCAAAACTTTCATAGATTTTTCAGCTAATTCCTTAATTCTCTCAATACCATAAATCTTAGAATTTTTTGAAATCTCATTTATCAAAGCCAAAACATAACCACTTCCACTTCCAATTTCAAGTATTTTTAAATTATCTTTATTTTCAATTTCCAATAAACCCAGCATAAATGCAATTGTATAAGGTTGAGAAATAGTTTGTCCTAATCCAATTGGTAAAGGTATGTCTTCATAAGCAGATTTTTTATATTCTTCAAAAATAAAATCTTCTCTTTTAACATTAAAAAAAGCATCAAGGATTTTTTCAGAAAATCCTTCTTCTCTTAAATGATTAATTAACTGATTCTTGTCCATAATTAATATAAATAATAAAAAGATAAAGAAGTATAAAAGTTTATTTACCTTTAATTTCCTCGGCTTTATTATAATATTTTTCTGCTCTCTGATTCATATTTTCTCTAATCCCATCAATTTGAGCAAAATATTTATAAGTTCTAGCTCTTGTCATACATGCATCATACTGCTTACTAATATCAATTTCATTATCCAAGCTTTTATCAAAAAGTTTATCAGCTTCTTCAGGTTTTAATGGTAATAAATTATCTAAGCTCATTTTATAAAATTAATCTCCTTCAAATTCATTCAGTTTTTGAGAAACTAAATTTAGATATTCTTCAATAGAACTCTCCGGAGTATCAACAATATCTGGAACATCTTCTTTTTGCAACATTTGTGAGGAAAGATGCTCAGACTCACTCTCCTGTCTAACAATGTCATTAAGCCAAAAAAAATCTAAATATTCATTGCGTTTAACTCCTATTTCTAAATCAAAGTCAGCCCCTAATATTTTTAGCGTGCTATTTAAATAAACATCCTTTTTTCTAACAGGATTTAGCATATACTCCTTGGAATAATTATTTTGAGTAGAAGCATCATAGCCCAATTCTTTAGCACAACTAATTAATATTTGTTCTAATTTGTCTCCAGAGATTTTTCTTCCAATATTAACTTTTATCATCTTAATCCCCTTCAAATTCCACAATAGAATAAACATTCCATTTATTTAGTTTTTCTTTTCCCTTAAGAGCAGGCAAATCAACAACAAATCCACACTCAACAACCTCTCCTCCTAATTTTTCAATTAAATTACAAGCAGCACAAGCAGTTCCACCAGTAGCAATCAAATCATCAATCAATAAAACTTTATCTCCAGGTTTAATTGCATCTTTATGAATTTCAATTTTGTCCTTGCTATATTCAGTATCATATTCATAACTTATTTTTTCATAAGGAAGTTTTCCTGGTTTT
>JBBSXH010000159.1:0-2238 GCA_038045865.1 Nanobdellota archaeon | reverse complement strand
ATTTACGCCCGCACCTGTTTTCAAAAGCATTTCTTATTAGATAATTAGATACTAAAATGCTTTGTGAAAAGGAATTGAACAATCTTGGTTTCTCAATCTCCTATTTCCGGTGCATATCTGCTTTGCAGATATGAAACGCCCGCACCGGGAATTGAACCCGGATCTTACCCGTGACAGGGGTATGTACTAGCCAGTATACTATGCGGGCATAACTGCTAAGGGAAATTCCCTTAGAAACCCTTAAGATTTATTTAAGGATAACAATTGAAATTATTAAGGATTTTTAAATCTTTGTTATGAGATTAGTTTTATTATAAATTCAGAAAGATAAATCTAATCTGAATTTATTTTCTTTTTGATAGTGTTACAATCTCTCTCGCTATGTGAATCATTCAGAGAGTTTATGGTATTTGATTTCAATAATGTAATTTCTTACAAAACTATAATACCTCATTAACATATTATTCCCACAAAAATATTAACAAGTTAAATAAAAATCAAAAAGATATAAGATTTAATTTTTAAATTAAATCTTCTGCAATCTTGGCTCATTGATATAAAAACTTCTGTTTGAAGTTGTTTCTTTTACTTTTCCTTCTTTTTCATACAATGCTTTTGTAGAAGGCAATTCAAACTTTCCAACTATTCCTATCTTTGAATAAACTATATAACTAAATATTCTTTCTTCTCTTTCATTTAATGATTCTAAATTCCATTCAATTCTTTTATTAGTCAAATCAATTTTATCAGGAGCAACTGCACCATATCTTTCATAAAGTTTTACTAATGGAGGAAGTCTGTCTATAATATTAATTTTTTCTATAAATCTTTTTGCTTTTGCTTTTATAGTTATCTTTAATGCAAATTCTCCGCCTCTTGTTTTTACAAAAGAAACATGTTTTCTCAAGATTAAATCAGATTCCACATATCTTTTTATTAATAAAAATAAAATAATTGCAAAGATTATTACAATTATTGGATAAAACCAATTTGTCTTTACAACTACTTTTAATTCCTCGTTAGGAATAAGCTCTTTTTCCCAGAGATATTTTACTGATAAACCACTTCTTTTAACTTCAGTAGGAACAACATTAAAAGTTGTGAATAAATAAGAAAAAATATTTTTTTGAGCAACTATTTTTACAGTCTTAACAACATTTCCTACATTAGTTTTTGTAGTTTCTTCTCTTTTAATAATAAAACCTTCTTTAACCTCTTTTGTTTCAATTCCTTCTTGTTCTAAAAACTTGATCATAGATTCACTCTTTGTAGACTTTCCTTTTGCAGTTAATTTTGTACTTAAAAGATAAGAACCTGCAGTAAGTGTTTTTAATTTGTCTTTGTCAAGAGTTATTTCAATTGTCTTTGTTTCAAGAGGGCCCATTAAAAAACTATCTTCTTTATCAAAGAAAACAGAAATCATTTTGTAATCTACTTTTTTAAAATCATAATTTATCTTATTTCTTGCTGTAATAATAATTTTCTCTGATTGAGGGCTTATAGCATCAACAGATATTAAGATAGCTTCTTTAATCTCTACAATATTAATGGTTAATTTTTCTACTTGTAATTGGTCTTTTGAATCTTTAATTTTATATTCAAATGTAAAAGAACCTGTCTTTGAACCTAATGAATTTTGAGGCATTGCTTTTATTTGTAAGGTTTTTGTTTCTCCTGATGCAATTGAAAATTTCCCAGGAGTTATATCCACACCAACAATAGAATATATTTCAAAATTGTCTGTGTCTCCTAAATTTTTTATTGTTAGTTCAAAGATTGCTGGCTCTGATAAATCGGTAATAACACTATTTTGAATAGGTTTAGCAGCAACATCTAAATTAATTGCAGAAACAAAACTTAGAGAAATGAGTATAAGTAATGCAAATGATAATACTAATACGCCTAATATTTTTTTTCTCATACAAAACTGATTAAATATTTATATATAAATATTTGTGTGCATCAATAAACTATTTATTTTAGATGTTTTTATAGAATTTTAATAGTTTATTAGTGGTTTACGACGAGAATTCTATTCTAATGATGTAAAAACTTAACAGATTTGCAGATGAGAAGACTAAGATTTGTTAGATTAATTATCATGGATTAAAACATCAACCCTGCTTAATTTTTCTCCCACCCATTTGATTCCTACAAAGATATAAGACATAAAAGGTATTAATAAGTGAACCTCTCCGCAGCAAGCTGCGGAGCATCTTAGACGAAATCTACTAACTT
>JBBSXH010000158.1:13232-17629 GCA_038045865.1 Nanobdellota archaeon | reverse complement strand
TATGGAAGAGTTTTATGAGTCTGTATTTAAATTAGCAAAAAAGACATAAATAATCAGTAATTAAAAAATAAATCAATAATAAATAAACACAAAAAAAATAACCACTAAACCTTGTTAATAATGTCAGAAATTAAAAATTTCTGAGCATGTCAGGAACAAAGTTCCTGAGCACTATCAAAATCTAAAAGATTTTGAAGTCCTAAAAACAAGTGCTTATGGCACATTGTTTTTTTGATATATTAAACTAAAACTCCTGAGATGATAAGCAAAGTGAGTAAAGATGTTTAAAATTATTAAAAGTTAGGTTGGGTTAATAACAAAAAATAAAACATAAAAAGGTAGGTTTAAAAATTATATATTACTCTAAACTATATCAAAAAAAGAGATGGTAAAAAAGAAAATAAAGGGGCTAACATTGCATTTTATGCCCTTTAGTGAAATAGCAAAACTAAGCAGTGTTGAAAGAATAAAAAAATTATTAAATATAATTCTGGATAACAAGGTCGTTATATTGCAAGGAAAATTAAGTCCAGAAGAAGAAACAAGATTAATTGAAGACACTATGATTATGGTTGGAAATATAAAGGGTTTCAAAGGTATTGAACTTGCAGTAATTTCACAGGATTCTAATGCAGGGATATTTGACAAATTTAAATTTGGATTAGCAAAAGCAATTACAGGACAACAAAATGCTATGACAATAATTGGACCTGCAACAATTGTTAAAGAGATGAAGAAGGATCCTAAAAAGCTAGAAGTAATGATGAGATGATTGGTGTTTAGATAATTTCTGTGTATATTTTGTGGAACTGACTAAAAATCAAGGAAAACAAGTTTTAACCCTGATTTTTTATTTTGTTAATAATTGCATAAATCTTACTCGATATGTAAGAAGTTCATATAGTTTATTTTATCATCTGCAAAACTTTAATAATTAAAGTCAATTCTTTACCCATTAATATCAAATCTAAACCATTTAAGCCAAAACATTTACGATTTAACAATACCAACAAGGTTAGTTAGTAATTATATTTTAAAAAACAAATAAGTATTTATAAACCATTTACTATTGTTTTTTATATAAAACAAGAAATTAAATTTTATTATTTAAAAATACCAATGTCACCAAATCAATGTGTTCACTGTGGAAATATTTATCCAGATGGCTCTAAAGAAGTATTAACTGGATGCAGTTGCAATAGTCATTTCTTCTATTATATTAAAGAAATGCCTTCTCAAGAAGTCAAAGAGACAATAATTGAATTAGAAAAATCTGATAAAACACAAATAGAAAGAGATATTAGGGACATGGCTGGCTTAGAAGATGAACCTGAAAAACCAGTTATTTTGGATTTAGAATCTGTAAGAGTAATAAGGCCAGGCAAATTTGAAATTGATATTGTCAATCTTTTTTCTAAAAAAAGACCTTTAATCTATAAACTAGAAGAGGGTAAATATATTATTGATTTAGCAGCTTCTTTAACAAAAGTCAGCCAAGAAGAGATTGACAAGAAAATAAGAAATCCTGACGGATAAAATTAGCTTTCTGAAGAGATTTAAGAAAAAATAATATGACTTCGTCTAACATTATTTTTTCCAAATAATTGTTGTTAGTCTTAATAGATTTTTCAGTTATGCAGATGATAAAAATAATTGTTAAATCATAATCGCTATAAATATGATAAAACCTAGTAATTAAAATTATGCAATATTAAACATGAAAAAATTTATCTTTGGACTATGGACAAGATAAATTTAATTTTTATTTCAGAAAGTTAAACTCTCAAAATAAGACGAATAGTTTATATACATTCTAACATATATATTTTTATGAAAGATATTTTATCAAAACAATTAGAAATAATAAAACCTAGTGCTGAAGAAAAACAAGAAATAAATAAGATTGGATTAGAGTTTGCAAAAGATTTACAGTGGAAATTAAAAAAAAGAAAGATTAAGGCAGAAGTTTTTATTGGTGGAAGTTTAGCAAAAGGCACTTTAATCAAAAAAGATAATTATGATATTGATATGTTTGTTAGATTTGAAAATGAAAAAGATATTCTTAAATTAGGAAGTCTGTTAAAAAAAGCTAAAGTAGTTCATGGCTCAAGAGATTATTATCATTTTAATATAAATGGTGTTTTAATTGAGGTTGTTCCTGTTCTGAAAATAAAAAAACCAGAACAAGCACAAAATGTTACAGATTTGAGTTATTTTCATGTTAATTATGTCTTAAAAAAGATAAAAAAAGATAAAAAAATAATTGAAGGAATAATGCTTGCAAAATCATTTTGTCGTGCACAAAATTGTTACGGAGCCGAAAGTTATGTTAATGGATTTTCTGGCTATGCTCTTGAATTATTAATCTGCCATTATGGAAGTTTTGAAAACTTTTTGAGGCAGGTTGTTAAATGCAATAGCAAGGACAAAATAATTATTGACGATACAGGTTTTTACAAAGGAAGAAATATCTTAATAGAATTAAATGAATCTAAGATTAATTCTCCAATTATTTTAATAGACCCTACATTTAAAGAAAGAAATGCTTGTGCTGGCTTAAGTGATAATACTTTTGAAAAGTTTAAAAAATCCTGTGAAGAATTCTTGAAAAAACCTTCTACTAATTTTTTTGTAATAAAAGATATTAAAGAAGAATTAGAAAAAAAATATGGAAAAGAATTGAATATTATAGAAGTAAAAACAAATAAGCAAATGGGAGATATTGCAGGAACAAAAAGCAAAAAATTCCTAGGATTCTTTTTGTCAAAACTAAAAAAAGAATTTAATATAAAAGAATCAGGATTTAATTATGATGAAAAGAAAAATATTGCAGAATTTTATTTAATTGTTGAAAAAAAGAAAGATGAAGTTATAAGAGGACCTCCGATTAGTGCTTTGGAAAATTTAAAATATTTTAAAAAAGCTCATTCAAATGCTTTTATCAAAGGAAAGTATGCTTATGCAACAATCAAGCATAATTTAAGTTTTAAGGATTTCTTTAGAAAGTTTAAAGAAAAAGATAAAAAGATAATTAGAGAAATGAGTGTGAAAGAGATGAAGTTAATCTAATCTTGAATTTTTAAGATATACCTGATAAACAAGTCTTGTCAGTTCTTTTCTTAAAGGAATCGAATAATTTGTCTGGTTGTAACTCCCAACTCTTTTAGAAAAATATAAATCTTCTACTCCTAAAACAGAAACAACTTCTTGCATAGACTTAAAGATTATTTTGTCTTGTTCCTTATAACTTAAATTTTGAAATCCATTTTTTGAGTTTACTCTAACTTCTCTTAAAAAATAAGAAGCCCACTGCCTTACTAATGGTTCATTGTCTAATTTTCTTAATGAATCATATAAATCTCTTCTTATTTCTTTTTGAGAAAAGTTATTCTCTTTTTCTCGATTAATCATTCTCCTCCAAGAACGACTAAGAGATAAATTTCCATTCATGTCAATTTTATTTTTATTTCTCATTTTTCCTCTTTATTTTATCGCCTGGTCAAACATAGAAGCAAATGCAGATGTGAAAAAAGAGGTGTTTAGCCAAACAGCTATTTCTTCTTCACTTGAGTCCCCATTTGAGATTGCAAATAAAATCTGCTCATTGTCTGCAATATAAAACTTAGCATCAATCTTGATTTCTCTTGCCTTTATTCTTAATTTGTTATTTATTCTTTTTATATCTTTTAAATCACCTGAAAGGGCTATTTTCATTTTAATATTATTTTTTTCTAATCTTTCAAAGATTTGTGCAAAAAATCTGGTTTTAGATAAAATTTCATCTGCTGATGTACAAATAATCACTTCTTTTTTTGCGTTTTCTAATAAATCCTTTATATGAGAATAAATTGTTGACTTGCCTTTTATTGAGCCAGAAACATCTTCGTGTCTTACTGGTTGTATTCCTACTGTGTATAATTGTTCTAATTCAGAATATTCATTTGTTTCTTTTAATTTACCTAAAATTTTTATTCTTTCTTCTGCATCACTCATTGTATTTGATTTTAATTTTTCAAGAATAACATTTGGTTTTACTGCAATGTATTTAACTGGCTTTCCTAATCTCATTACTGCAAATCCCCTTTTTTCTAAACCTTCTAAAACATCATAAGTTCTGCTTCTTGGAACTCCTGAACCTTCTGCTATTTCTCCTGCTGAAGCAACTCCCTTACCCAGTAAAGCCAACCATACTTTAGTTTCATAAATATTAAGATTAAAGTGTTCTTTAATTTGTTTTACAAGTTCTTGTTTTATTATCATTTTTTTTCCTTCTTACAGAAAATATCATTAATTTTAATTTGTAAATTATCAGCTTTTGACTTACTCGATAAACCTTTAATTATCCCTTTTGCAACTGTATCGTAAAAATTTGTGCTGTTAAAAAAAGCAGAAATAAA
>JBBSXH010000158.1:0-13222 GCA_038045865.1 Nanobdellota archaeon | reverse complement strand
CTTGATTAATTAAACAAACAGGACCATTATCTACAATAGCAATATAATGTCCTATTGCAGGCATTACAATTCTCCATGGTTCTAAATAACTAGCCAAATCAGAAATTATAATTTTCTTTTCTCTTCTTTTTATTACTCCAGAAATTGATAAAGTTCTTGCTTCTTTCTCTAATCCTGCTTCTTTAAATGCATTATAAATTTGATTTTGTGGTTGTTCCATTTTAATTAATAATCCCTTCGTTTAATCTTAAGTGAAGGTTTGAAAGATGTTTAACAAATTCTGATTCTTGTGCAAGATAACTTCTTATCAATCTTGAATTATCTTTTCTTTCAGAAAGAATTGAGTAAAGATTCTTATACAACCCAGGTATGGGAATAGAATAACTTGAAATATGTTTTAAAGAATTATTAAAAAAATTTGTTCTTTTGGTGTTTTCTTGTCTATTTGGTAATTGAGATTCTAATTCTAACATACTGTCTATAATAGCAATAGTATGCCCTATTGCTGGATTTACTACTTGTTTCTTATTTCCATTACTTACTTTTTTATGCATTGTAGACAATGTTATTGCCTGTTTTTCAAATTCAGCTTTTTGAAATGCATTGTAAATTTGATTTTGTGCTTGTTCCATGTTAATTGTATTTTGTTAATTGTCTTTATCTGCCTCTTAAGACCTCTAAAAATCACCTATTAGGAGTAATAAAAAAGCCTTTATAAATCTTTTGTTTATGTTATCACTATATAAGTGTTACAAAGTAGGAAGATTTATAAATCAGGGCATGGATTATATATTACAAAATGGCTCAAAAATTTTTAGATATACATCTGGAAGGAATGGATGATAATGGAGAAAAATTAAAAAGAATCTTAGATGAAAATATACCTGTTACGATTTCTGTTTGTCCTAAAACATTTAGAGAGAATGGAATTTATAGCAAACAATATCCTTATTTGTTAAAACATGTGGATTTAGTTGGGAAAATTGTTTCAAGAGAAGGAAATATTTTAGGACAGCAAGGAAATATGCATAAATGCAAATATGAGCATAAATTTGTTGATTGCTGGCATGAGAATTTTTGTCTTTATGGAAAGAATTTAAGTGAAAATGAGCAAAGAGATTTAATGGAAAAAGGCAGGGAAACTCTTGTAAAACTTTGGAAATCTCCTGAAATGTATGTTCCTCCAAATCATCAATTTGATTTAACAACTTTAAAAGTAGCAATTGATATTGGTTATAGATATTTTGCAGAAAGAGGAATTAAAATAAATGTGCCTTATAAACTTGGTAATGGAAGATTAGTTGTCTTGCCTGAAACAAAATTTTCTGAAAATGGGAATATTAAATATATACATTATGATGAAATTAAAAAAAATAAAGATTATTTTGAAAATATTATAAAACATCTTAATTCATTTAATAATATAGAAACATTTCCTGCTAATGCTGAACTTTGTGTTAAAAATATGCTTTCTATAAACAGACATAAAATTTTAAGAGATATAATTAAATTTCCAAGCATAGTTTTTAAAAAATAAAATGGATATTGAATATAACATAATGACTGAAGCTCCTTTAGAAATTGTAGCAACTTTAATTGAAAAAGCTAGTTATAAAAAAACTTTAGATGAGATGGATTATCCTATATTCAGAAATAAAAATTTTATTGGATTGAGACTTGAAAGAACAGATGAAGATTTCTTTGATATGTATCAAGGGGAAAGAAGAGACAAAAAAGAATTTATTGAAAATCCAAAATCTTATCTTAGGTCTGATATAGACAATTCATTAATGATTGATGAAGAATATTTAATTGAGGAAGGAAAATTAGAAAGAAAATTAAGCAAGAGCGAAATGGAAAAGCAAGTTAAAAATGATTTTGAGAGTATTAATATTAGTTTAATCAAACAAGGATACAAAACAGATTTTTATGAAACTAAAGAAGGATTTGATATTTAAAATGAACACTCAAAAGATAATTGGAATTTGCATTATATTTTTATTTGGTTTTCTTAGTGCAAACCTTTTAGGGTTATATCTTATTTATGGATTTGAAACACCTCTTTCATTCAGTAATTTTTCATTAAATAATTTATCATGGAATAGTTTGGGGTTTAGTTCTGAAAATAGCCCTGCTCCTTTTGATTTTGTGAAAGAAAATCAAATAGAGGTTTATGAAGATAAAATTATAATTAATGTTAAAGATGCAAGTATTTCAAAATATGCTCCTACTGGAAGCATGAAGCCTGTTCTTGATGAAGGAAGCAATGGGATAAGGATTAAACCAACTTCTGAAGCAGATATTCATATTGGAGATATAATCAGTTTTAGACAAGATAGTTATTCAATTGTTCATAGAGTTGTTGAAATAGGAACAGATGTTAATGGAACTTATTTTATCACAAAAGGAGATAATAATCCTGTTTCTGATGTAAAAATAAGATTCACAGATATTGAATATATTACAATTGGGGTTATTTGGTAGAAGATGGCTATTCTAAATGGGAATTATAGAGAGTATCAACTTGATAATGGTTTGTTTGTTGCTTTACAAAATACATCCACAGAAACAGCTATTGCTGGGTTAAATGTAAATCATGGGACAGTTCATGAAAAAAAAAGAGAAAGAGGATTAGCACATTTTTTAGAACATGTTCTTGTTAATTCTGAAACAAAAGATTTTACTCAAGCTGAATTTGAAAAATTAAAAAATGGTTTTGGGGACTATAATGCTACTACTTTCTTAGATAGAACCTATTTTCAGACGATTACACTTCCAGAAGATTTGCAAGATTCTTTAAGATTCTTATCTTCAATAACTTTTAATTCTAAGTTTAGTCCAACAATTATACAACAAGAAAAAAGAGTAGTATTAAGAGAAACAGGCAATAAAAGAGGAGACCCTTCTTATAATGAAGGTAAAAACTTCGCAAAAGAAGTGTTTGGTGAAAAACATCCTTTTACTTTAGATGGGTTAGGTGAAGAATCTACTATCTCATCTTTTAAACAAGAGGATTTGAAAAATTTTTATTCAAGAGGTTATGGTGCAAAGAATATGCAATTATTTTTAACTGGAAAATTACCTTTAAATATAGAAACATTAATTGAAAACTATTTTAATGATAAACCTTCTGGTAAAGATACGAAATTTAAATTCCCTTATCTAGATTCTCTACCAAAAAAAGTAATAATGCATATTTATGCTCCTGATTTGCTTAATAAAAAAAATCCTAATGAGAGTAATTCTCGTGTAGAACTTGGAATAATTGTTCCTCCAAAAACTCATCAAGACATGAATGCACTTAATATGTTATCAAATATTCTAGGAGATGGAACTGATTCTAAACTATTTAAAGAATTAAGAGAGAAAAAGGGATTTGGATACAACATCAATTGTCAATATAATGGAGAAGATAATGCAGGAGTTATAAAAATACAAGGCAATCTTCACTCTAAAACTCAAGATAAAGCAATTGATTCAATTTTTAGTGAATTCAAAAAATTACAAGAACATAAAATTAAAAATGAAGAACTTCAAAGTAAAAAGAAAAAAATTATTTTTGCACTTGCTAGGTATTTTGAAACAAATCAAGGACATTTAAACATTATTTACACAAAAATCTCTTCAGGGATTACTCCAGAAGCTATCCTTTCTGGAACAATGGGATTAACTCCTGAAAAAATTCAAGAAGTTGCAATTAAATATCTTCCAAAAAGCAGAGAAGATAATGGCTATGCTCTTTGGATAAGAGACCCATTAAATAAATAAAATGGAACATAGAGAATTTATTGAAAAAATTAGTGATTATAAATCATACAGAAAAATCCAAAAATCATTAGAAAAATATTGGTTATCTCCAACCCAATTTGATGTGTTGATTGATTTATATCCTTATAGTGAAACTTGGGTTTCTTATGAAGAAGTTAGAAAAAGTTCTGATATTGAAAGTTATGCATCTTTTATTGAAAGAGGAATTAAACCATCTTTATTAAAAGGATATTTAGAAACAAGAAAAAGAGATGCTAACAGAAAAGACATAAGGATAACTAGTAAAGGAAAAGGTTTGGTTGAAATAATTTTAGAAGAAAACTAAAAATAAAATGATAAATACAAAAAAAATTAAAATTGATTTATCTAATTGTTCTGGATATATAGAAGGAGAAGAAAATCAAATAATCATAGGGCAATTAAAAAAGAATGGATTTTATAATAAAAATTATCTTTATTCTGTTTTTAATGGAGATAGAATAAAACAAATTCAAAAAACTGGGAATTATAGAGAAGAAAATCCAGATTCTATATTTGCATTTAATAAAAGTGAATTAATTTGGGAAGCAGAAATAGGAATTCATAATGATATTAAAAGTTTATGCAGAGATTATCAAGAACCTGCAATTGCTGTTTATGATTCCAAGAAATTTAAAAGAAATTATGCAAAAGGAACAAACTGGGAATATTTTTTTAAAAATACTGATAAGAAATTAGAGGCATTATTGGGAATTGCTTTATTAAAATTTTAGAAGAAAATTAAAAAATCAACCAATTAACAATCATCCCCAGATACATTGCAATTGTCAAGAAAGGCATTGCAGGATAAAACTTTCCTTTTCTTGCAAGAATAAACAAGAACAATAATCCTAAAGTTGCACTTGCTGTAATAATTAATGCAGGAATCAACCCTAATGCTTTATAAAAAATACCTGCTGTTATAATTGGGAAAATTATATCTCCTCCTCCAAGAATTGCTAAATTAACTTTTATTTTTGCTTTCTTAAATGCAGTTTCTAAAAATTTATCTCTTTTCTTATCTGAATATTTCAGAGATTTATCTTTTAGGAATTTTATTTTTTGTCTTACCTTTTTACTTGCATATGGAACAAAAAAACCACTAAACACTTTTACTTTATCTATTTGGAATTTAGCAAGATTTTTCATAAAGTCTGATTTCCAAACAGCCCAGATATCATACAGAGAAATTGCTAAAAGTAAGATTATTATTCCTAAAACCCCTAAAATTGGAACAAAAACTGCTGCAATTCCTGGATAGATTAATAATTCAGTTATGTTATGAACAAGGAGGTTTCTTTTGTATACTTTATAAAAAGCCAAAGGGGTTGCAAAAAGTATTGCAATCCCTGATGGGTAATAGGATATACCTATATAACTAAATATCACATTAAGACAAAGAGCAATTGCAATTATTGTTACAACAAAAAACCAAGCCCTAATGAATTTTTCTGCTTTTATTTTTGTAAGTATAAAAAACAAAAGTATTGCAAAAACAAATGCAACTAATATATTTTGTAAAAAGCCAACTCCTTGCTGATTAGTTACTTCTACAGGAGGTTGCATTCCATAAGGAAGTTGATTTTCAGGACTATTGTAAAAATTAATAACCCACAATCCTATTATTTGAGTTATCAAAAACATTGATAAAAGAATTATTGTTATTTTTATGTTGTGCTTCATGTTCGTATAAGCAAAATCTTGTTTTTAAAGTGTGTCTTTTAACTTGGGAGGC
The DNA here is from genome assembly GCA_038045865.1 of Nanobdellota archaeon. Lineage (GTDB taxonomy): Archaea > Nanobdellota > Nanobdellia > Pacearchaeales > GW2011-AR1 > ARS1285. Next base: position 7,701 of record JBBSXH010000158.1, on the reverse strand, counting down.
TTCGCCTAACCCAAGTTCTTTTGCTAATCAATAATACTTAAATCATTTCCGCTTTGTAATTAATTGATTTAGCTTGATGATTAATTGCTTAAGATTTGACTTTAATTTTTCTTGCTTTTAAGATGATTAACATAATTTTTAAAATGATTTACATAGCTGTTAAGATTATAACATTATTAAACAGAAAAAGAAATTTAGGTTAAACTTGTTTTCCTGAATTTCATGTAGGAAATAATCTCTCGTTTAGTTTACTTCTTAACAATCAATCGTATACATTTATCTCTAATAATGTTTAAAAAGCAGATATTGTTATGGAAATTAAGATGACAATGCAAGTTAATGAAACAACAGAAAGAGAAATAATAGACAGAGCTGAAAAGATGTCAGATTTTGTAAAAATGGAATATTTAGAAACTTGCTTAAAGAAAAATATAGATATTAGTGCTGAAAAATATTGTTATAAAAAACTTTCTGAACTTTATGAAAAGAAAATCATGTATTCAGAAGCAATCAAAAATATTTCAAGATTAGCAGAATTATCTACAAGTGCAAAAGACAAGAGCCAAGTATTTATGAAAGAAGCAGAATTATTAATCATGGGAGAATTTTATGACAGGGTAGATTATGCATTTAAAAAAGCAATAGAGTTTTCAGCTAAAGAAGAATTCTTTGAAAAGAAAAGACAATTGGTTATGTTATATAAAACAAAAATTAAAATGCTTGAAGATAAAGGTAAAGTTGCAGGAGTATTAACTGTTTATGAACATTTGATTCATCTTTTAACAGATGCTGAAAAAATAGAAGCAAAAAAGAAGATGCTTGTTCTTTATAATAAACTTGGTAAAGTAAGAGAGTTCATGATTTTAAAGAAAGAAATAGAAACTATGCATGGGATGATGTAGGATTCTAAAAACCCCAATTATAAGTTAGTTTACCGAAAATTATTTAAAGGATATAATATTAAAATAATTATGGAAATGATAAATATACCAAAAGATGAGTATGAAAAAATGCAAAGTCAAGTAAGGTTATTAAGAGAAATAGAAAAAATAGACTTTGATTTAGTTAGACAATTCAAAAATAGTTTAGAAGATGTAAAAGCTGGAAGAATAATAAGAGTAGCTTAAAATCCTTGTTTTATTGCTCGTTCTATGTAAACTCTATAGTCTGGTAAATCTCTTATTATATAATTTATTGTTTCTTGTTGTGTTTTCTTTCCACCTATTGAAACAACAAGAACAGCAGAAAGTTCATCATAAACAAGAAAATATAATCTTTTTTCCCTTATCCTTTTTTCACGAAAAAATCTGTATCTCAAAGCATCTCCAACATAAGGATTCTCTTTTAATTGAAGGAATATTTTTTGTATAATCTCTTTATCAAATTCAGAAATGTGCTCAACCTCCTTTTTAAAACTTTCAGTCATATAAACTGCATAAGCCATAATTTATTTAATAAAAGATTATATTTAAAATTATTGGAAATAAATTTATTCTGCAACCAGATTTCTAAAACTAATATCTGAAAAGAAGTTTTTTGCTATTCTCTTGCTTGCATTAATTATCTCTATTCCTAAAATATTTCCATCTTTATCTAAATCTATGATTGTATCTTTATCTATTTTTTTATTTGAAGCAAACTCTCCTTCACTAAGTTCAATATACACTGCATCTGCATCTTTATCAAAAGTTATTTTCATTTTATATCCAATATAAAGTTACAACATTTATATATTTATATTAATCCTATTACTTTCCTTGCATCACCAGAAAAAATTTTACTTGCTTTTAGAATTTCAATCCCCTTAATTTTTCCATTTTTATTGAGGTCTATGATTATTCCATTAGGCAGTTCTATGCTTTTCCAATAGTCTCCACTAGAAAATTCTATGTTCAAAATATCTTCTTCTTTATCATATCGTTCTTCCATTTTTAATCAAGCCAAAAGGCAGTTATTATTTTTATTCTTAACTTTTCTTTCTTATATACTACTTTTAAAATCCTTCCTGAAGGAGGAATTCTACATATAGCATTCAAAGCATCATCCCAATGTTTATCTTTAAGTTCATTGGAGTTCTGGACTGCATACTCAATCATATCATCAGTTATGTCTTTTCTGTATTTTCTTTTATATTTCCAATGTTCTGAATCTATTAAACCCATTTAGTATATAAAACTTATGGACTTTAAAAATATGTTGATAAGTTTAAATTACTTCTTTAGTTCTCTTTCCACGATTGCAATCCTTACAAGAGGATATTAAATTCTCCGGGTTATTGTTTTTTGTTTTTGAATAGGGTTCTATATGGTCTACTTCTAATTCAACTTCAGGAGATTTTTTACCACAATATTGACAGGTAAAATTATCTCTTTTTAGTATTTCAAATCTTATTTTTTGGGGAACGGGGTTTTCCCTCTGATTACTTTTTGGTTTTGATTTTTCCCATTCTTTATATTTTTCTTCTTCTAATACTAAATACAGCTTATATTTCAATACCTCTAAATTAATAATATTTTTTATTTTATCTAAGTCATAATCTATCTGTGTTCCCTGCCTTGGATTAATTGTAAAATTGAACATCCCTCCAAGGCTATTATTTAAATTAGAAAAAATAATTTTAACATTTCCAAAGCTCATTGCAGTTCCTCCTTCTTTACCCCAACCATATGATTTTTGGTATTCAAATTTATAATTAAATTCTATTGGAAGAGTTGCAAATTCCCTTCGGTTATTTCTTAAATGAGAAAATAAATTTTCTTTATCTTTAAATTCTTCACCACAAACAGGACATAAAAGATAACCCCGATTTGAACCAATAAACTTTGATTCTTTTTTAATTAATTTTTCCGTATACTCATTAAGTTCTGTTAAATCTTTTCCTCTTGGATTATTATTCATAAAATCCTCTTTTTCTTCTTCCGAAATAAAATATATGTCTTTATTCTTTCTCAAAAAATTAAAAAATCCCATTTTATTAAGATTCTATATTTTGCAAATTTATTTTCTGAAAGAATTTTTCATCATTAAATTCTTGTGTGATTTCTAACCATTCGGCCATCTTTAAAGTTTTTATGTCATTTTTTCTTATTCTTTTTTGTCTTTCATTATTCCAATAAGCAATATCTATATTTAAATGAGGAATTGAAGAATTTTTATGTCCTGTTGGCTGAGCCCTAATTATTATTTGGGATCCTATAGTTCCGCCGCTACCCAAAACCAAACAATTAGTAAATTCTGGATCCTCTTGATAGGGTTTTGATTGAAAAGAAAAGAAACTACTCCCACAAGGAGGTACTGAAAAAGAAAATCTTTCTCCTTCTGATGTTTTAATACTAAATTTTACTTCTTCCATTTTTATCTTAATTCGATAATCATCTCAATCTAATCGTCTCTAAATTTCTCGGCACATTAGTCTCTATGTGATGAAGCTTATAGATTGATGATGCTAAATCTAAACACTTGCTTTGTTCTCCATGATTTAGAATTATTCTATTTGGACGTGGCTGACATCTGTTAACATATTCTAAAAGTTCTGTTCTACCTGCATGAGCAGTTAATCCTGTGATTGTAAGAACATCCATATTTACTTCTATTAATTCGTCTCTTCCTTCCACACTCATCTGCACATTTTTTGTTCCGTCTTGCACTTGTCTTCCTAATGAACCAACACCCTGATAACAAACAAAACAAATTTTATTATTTTTACTTGTTGCAAAGTGCCTGAAATATTCAACAGATGCTCCTCCAACAAGCATACCTGAAGTTGCAAGAACAACACAAGGGCCTCCTTCAATAACTTGTTTTCTTTCAGAAGCACTTCCTACTCTTTGGAAAGCATCTGAAACAAATGGATTATTGTCTTGGAAAACTTCATTTCTTACATTTGAATTTAAAAAATCAGGATAAGCTGTATGAATTCCATTAATATCCCAAATCATACCATCAATGTAAATAGGTATTTTAGGTAATTTATTTTCTCTCATTGCTTCTTCTAAAATAAGCATTGTTTCTTGTGCTCTTCCTAATCCTAATTCTGGAATAAGAACCTTGCCTTTTTTTTCAATTGTTTCTTTTATTGTTTGGATAAGTTGTTCTTCTGATTCTTTTCTTGGAGGCAGAACATCATTCTTGCTTCCATAGGTTGCTTCTAAAATCATTGTTTCCATTCTTGGGAAATTTGAAACTGCCCTGTCTAATAATTTTGTTCTTAAATATTTCATATCCCCTGTATAAAGAAGATTATGTGCTCCATTTCCAATATTTATATGAACTAATGCTCCTCCTAATGCATGTCCTGAATTATAAAGAGTTATTCTCATATCAGGAGCAATATCAGTTACTTCATTATAATTTAAACAAATAGTATGCTTTACCATTTCTTTTATGTCTGTTGAAGAAAATAATGGTGTTGCTGCTTGCTTGTATGCAACTCCAATAAAATCTAAAGCTAATAATGCTGAAATGTCTCTTGTTGGTGCAGTCATATAAACCGGACCCTCATAACCCATTTTAAACAAATAAGGAATTAATCCTGAATTATGAACTATGATATTTCCTGCAATGAAATTATGATTTTCAACTTCTAAATCCACTAAATAAGGATAAGGATTTTCTTTTATAGTTATCTCTCTTACCTGTTCCCAAATTAAATTCAAAGAGAGTAAATTTTTAAGAATTTTTATATTCTGTTCTGTTTGCAGAATTGTTGTGGATACCTTTTCCTGAATATAAGAAGTTAATAAGTTTACATATCCTAAAGAAAGTATTTTGTTTTCTTCAATTTGTTGTATTTGATGCACTTGCAAACCTGTTTTAATTCCTGCTTCCTCTCTGCTTATACTTAATAATTGTCTTAAAGCATAAAGATTTGCATTTGATTTATTGTAGTTTAAAGTAGCTAATCTCTGATTCAAAAATTCAACTAATTTCATAAGGGTTTCTCTTGTTGCATACCCTTTTTTTCTTCTGAATAAATCAAGCAAACACATAGGAAGGAGTTTAGAGAGGATTGGGCTATTATGGATTCTCCCAACCATTCCTGCTTGTTCTAAAATTTTTCTTAAGTCTTTATTGGTTATAGGCATTAAATTTTGTTTTTTAAATTTAGATTCTTTTGCTAATTCTTTCAGTTTTTCTTGTTTATAATTAAGTGAAAAACCTATCTTATTGTAAAACTCGTTTATAGCATATTCACTTTTTAGCCCTATTTTGTGGTCAGATAATGAAATTGTAGCAGGCATTCCTTGTAATGAAAATAAATATTGTAAATCTTCCAACATTCTTTGACTATATGAACAAATTTCAAAAAATCCTTTTATTGTACCATCAGCGTCCGCGATTCCTCTTATAAAAGCTCCTTGTATATTCAAAGAAGAATTCATAATTTTTTCTGGAACTGAAATACCTTTTGTTTTTAAAAAAATTTCTGGAAAATTTTTCTCCAAAAATCTAATTATTTTAATATTATTTATCTCCAGAATAAATGCATTCTTGGTTTTATCAGAATGATGCCTAATTGCCCCCTCAAGATTAAATAAGTTTTTGATAATATCTTTATGATAATTTAAGATTTGCAAGGAAGAATCTGTTAATCTTAAACTAAAATCTGAAGATTTATGCCCGTCTCCAGCAAAATATCCTATAAATTCTGCTAACTGCGGATTTAGTAAATTAGGCAGGATTACATTATCCTTTCTTCTTTTATCATAATCTATGTTAGTATCTAATAATATATCCTTTTCTAAGAGATTTGGCTTGTTTAAAAGATTAGAAGGTAAGAGCATTCCTTCTCTTAATTCATCTGCTCTTAGTTCTTTTAATTCTAAATTTTCAAATGTGAAAAATTTATGATTAGGAGAAGATTCTATTTTAGAATAAGGAGTTTTTATTGTGAAAACTTCTTTATGTCCAGTTGTTTTAGTTTTCTCTGTACATTTAGACTTGATGTATCTTCCTGTTTTCCAATCTAATGAGACAAGATTTTCTCCTACGGTTATATCATCAATTTTTTTGTAACCATTTTCTGTAAGAACTAATGAATTTAGAGGTAGGCAATGGTCCAAGTGAGCATGGCTTAAGATAATTGCATCTAGTTCATTTATCTTAAATTCATTTACATCTAAATAAGGGAATTTATCTTTTCCTCTGCCTGCAACATCAACACCACAGTCCAATAAAACTTTTGATTGAGGAGTTTGCAATAAAAAACAGCTTCTTCCTACTTGTCTTCCTGCTCCAAGAATTGTTATTCTTATCCATCCTTCAATTTTTTCTGGATTCCATTCTTTGTAAATTTTCTTTCCTACTCCATTTAAAAATTTTTTTCTTGTGCTATTGTTTTGATATAAAACAGCACGAATATTTTCAGTGATTTGGCTTTTAATTGCAGGGCTTCTTTGAACTTGAGGATTCCAAAATGTTTTTTCTTTTATTTCTTTTAAAATTAATCCATCTTTTCCAATAACTAATCCAGGACGTTTTGCTTCTATTACTACTATGCTTCTTGGAAAGTCAAACAATATTTCAGTTAAACCTGCATCAGAAGGAAGAGTTTCTTTAATTATTTTTTCTGTTTCTTCCTGAGATTTAAGCAATTTTTCATCAGCCCTTAATTCTATTCTTTTTTTAAATTTATTAACTAATTCTTTAATAATTCCATTATTATCTTTAAAAAAATCCATATCCTCTGTATAAAGAACTATATTTGCTCCTTCAAAGTTTGCACTAGATATAGATTTAGGTAAATCTTTCTGTATATCTTTTAGAATATCTGTTGACATTTTTACACAATCTCTTATTTTTTAAATGTTTGATTTATTTAGTATGAATACACTTTGGATAATTTTAAACCATTTTGGATTTAATTGTTCAAGCGAAGCAATTAATCACCAAGCTTAGATTATTAGCCCAAGGATATTAAGTTTAATTTATTATTGATTAAATATTATTTAGTATGAATATATTGTTGAATATGAATAATTAACTAATTAATTGAAACTGCCTGTTCTTGGGCTTGCTTTCCTGTTTTTGTATTCTGGTGCAATTACTTGTTCAACTACATGATTTATTCCTTTTTTAGTTATAGTAAAAACATCAATTCCATTTCCGCTTGCTGTGTCTCTTTGAGTAGAAGATTTTATTGCTTCAACTGCAAGTTGAACACATTCATCAATACTCATTTCTGAGTTATATTGCCTTTCTAATAATCCTAAGACAAAAGGCATACCTGAACCAAAATTAGCATCATAATCTTCAACTTTCATTGCAGTTCCTGCTGGTTCAATTGTATATAGCTCAGCTGTTCCATCGTCATTAAGTCCTGCAACTAAAGTTCCTACAATAGAAGGAATCATTGTTGGTTGCCTTATATTTTGATAGGTCATCATTCCAATAAGATTTGCACATTCTCTTATTGTCGGTCTTTTTTTAGATTTTAATTCTTTTAGTCTTAATTGAGCTGCGATTACTTTTTTTTGCATTTCTATATCTGAAGCATTTCCTGTTCCAGAAGTCACAAGATAATCATTTATCTTAACTGCCTTCTGAATATTTTTTCCAAGAACAATATTTCCTGCTGTTGACCTTCTATCAGCAGCCATGATTACTCCATCTTTGCAAACAATTCCAATTATAGTTGTTCCTGTTTTAAGAATATTGTTTTTTAATTCGCTGTCCATTTTTATATGATTATTGAATTCTTTA
>JBBSXH010000157.1:1630-2931 GCA_038045865.1 Nanobdellota archaeon | reverse complement strand
TTAAGTTATTTAAATTAAAATGATTTTATTCCAATAATTTCTCTTACTTCTTTAGAATCCTCTGAAATGTCAATTTCCTCATTAGGTAGCTCACTCAGGTAAATTGATTCCAAATTAGATATTGCTTCTTCAGCACAGTATTTTTTTGTTTCTATTGCAGAACCTAAATTAAATTGAAATAATTCATCTCTGCTATATTGTGGATTTTTAGAAATAGAATCCAGAAGATAATAAGAAGCAATGAATTTCCATAAAGATTCTAGTGTTAACATAGACTCTATTTTATGTTTTGTTAAAGTCTTGATAATTATAAGTTTATTAATCACCGAATAAAGTCTTTCGGTTAATTCAAATGTTTGTGGAAAATCTGAGATTGGACATTTAATATAAAATTTAGTAAACTCTTCTAATATCTTTTTTTCATCATTCATTGAGGATATTTCTTTAAGCAGCCTTTCTTTTATTTGGTAAATCTGATTATCATATTTAATATAATGACTTTGCTCTCTTTCTCTAACTTTCATGCCTTTGTTTGTATCTAAAAGACGAGATATTGCTTTTTTTATTGCATCTGCCTCTTTAGGTACATAAGTTGTTGAAAATTCTTTTGTTGGATCTGGGATCATTAAAGGGATCTGACCATAAATATACCATGCAGTAGGTAGATTTAATTTAAGTTCATTTATAATATCCACAGAATCTTTTGCAAGTTCTGTTCTTTTAGGTAACTTATTTTTATTTTTATATCCCTGAATAATTGCAGTGAATAAGAATTTGAATAATCTTTCTTGCTCAGAAGTTATAGGAATATTATAATAAGTTTCAGTAATCTTTTGATAATAGCTAATCTTATCTGTTGCAATTATTTCCTTTATCTTTTTCTCATTTATCAATTCTTCAACATAATTCTTTACAGTAGACCAATTAGAATTAATTGCTTTGCTTATCTCTTGAGCATTAAGGGGTTTGCTATTAAGAGCTTCAAGTATCTTTTGTTTAATCTCCAGGGGAGACTTTCGTTCGTTTTCATTCACATTTGTATTCGCCATTAGAAGCCATATCCCTTTTTCATAATATTTCCCAGAAAGATTAGTATATAAAGATTACTATATTGTGAGTATAGACATATCTATATAGGCAGTTATAGAAACAAATAATTATTAGAGAGAAGAAATTGGAGAAAGTATGGAGATTAGAAATGAAATTTTGGAAGAAGAGAAGCGGGCGAGGAGAGTGGGATAAGTGTTTTATATAGTGTGATTGTTGGGGGAGAGGGGGGTTGAGAAAGCAAGGAGGGGAGA
>JBBSXH010000157.1:0-1620 GCA_038045865.1 Nanobdellota archaeon | reverse complement strand
AGAATTTTTAGAAGGAATAGTTTAGAGAGATTATTTTTTCTTAAATGGCTCTCGAGTAACAATCCCATCTTTTTTAACTAAGATCTCTACTTTTAATTCATATTCTTCTAATTCTTTATAACACTGATTAATTATCTCTTTTCCTTCTTTAAATTTATTCATAGACTCCTTTAGAGGTATGTCTCCTGATTCCAGACCGTCAACAATTTTTTTGAGTTTTTCTAAATTTCCTTCAAATGAAACTTCTTTTTGTGCCATGTTCTTTTTTTATCCCCTTAACTTTAGCTTCTATCTCTCCCTTATAGAGTATTACATTTATATTATTATCTATTTTTAAGTCGGTGGCATTTTTTATTATTTTATTGTCTTTCATGACAATACTATAACCTCTTTGAAGTATTGCAGTAGGATTTAATGCAGATAATTTAGATTCTAAAATCTCTAATCTTTTTCTTTTTAGACTAATACTTTGAGATATTTTTGTTTGAAGCATATATTCTAAGTTATCAATATTTTGATAATAAGCATGGATTATTTCTAGTGGTTTTTTAAAAATAGGCCTATTTGAAATTTCATCTAAACAAGATTTATTAGTTTTTATTATATTATCAATTGCATTGGATATTCTTTCATTAGAGTGATTTATTGATTTTTTTAGTTCATTAATATCTGGTACTGCTTTTTCAGCAGCAGCTGATGGTGTTGGAGCTCTGTAATCTGCAACAAAATCTGCTATTGTAAAATCTGGTACTGCTTTTTCAGCAGCAGCTGATGGTGTTGGAGCTCTGTAATCTGCAACAAAATCTGCTATTGTAAAATCTGTTTCATGACCTATTGCAGAAATTATTGGTATTTTAGATTGAAAAATTGCTCTTGCAACACTTTCCTCATTAAAGCACCATAAATCCTCTAATGAGCCTCCGCCCCTTGCTAGAATAATCACATCTACTTCATATTCCTCTTGATTTATTAATTCTATCGCATTTATAATTGAGTTTGTTGCTTCTTTTCCCTGAACAGGTGTAGGAACTATCAATACTTTTACAATAGGGTATCTTCTTTTTAAAACATTTAAAACATCATGCACAACTGCTCCACTTAATGAAGTAATTAATCCAATTGTTTTTGGAAAAGCAGGCAATTGTTTTTTATATTTATCTAAGAATAATCCTTGTTTTTCTAATTTGGCTTTTAATTGTATAAACGCAAGATTTAATGACCCTATCCCATCTGGCTGTATTTCTTCAACAATTACACTATAATCCCCTCTAGGTTCATAAACACTTAGATTCCCTCTAATAATAACTTTCATTCCATGTTCTAGATTAAATTTTATGTTTTCACGATTTCTCTCAAATAAAATACACCTAATCTGGCTTTTTTCATCTTTTAAAGTAAAATATGTATGACCTGAAGGATATGGTTTTGGAGTAGATATTTCTCCTCGCAAATAAAAATCATTTAAATTTTTATCATTTTCCAATATATTTTTTATATGTCTAGTTATTTCAGAAACACTAAATATTCTTTTGTCTAGTAGATTTGAGTTTGAAGTTGAGTTATTAGATTTATATTCGGCTCCTGATTCAGATAATTTTAAAATCTTTTTTTTTCCAAATA
>JBBSXH010000156.1:0-6089 GCA_038045865.1 Nanobdellota archaeon | reverse complement strand
GATTATTTATGTCTTTTTTGCTAATTTAAATACAGACTCATAAAACTCTTCCATATTTTCTCCTTTTTTAGCAGATATTCCCACAACATCATATTCTGGAAAAGCAGATTCTACTCTCTTTAAGTCTGCTTTTCTTAAATCAATTTTATTTGCAACAACTAAAACAGGAATTTTTCTTGCAACCAAATTACCTACAATTGTTATGTTAACTTGCGAGTAAGGGTTTTTAGTAGCATCTAAAACCACAACAACAGCATCCATATCATCCAACCATTTTATTGCTTCAATAATTCCTTTTGTTGCTTCTTTCGCTCTTTTTTGAGCTTCTGCTTTTTTCATTTTCATTTTCATGAAATCTTCATAGTCTATTTTTGTAGCAATTCCAGGAGTATCAACTAATTTAAATTTCAGAATTTTTTCTTTATACTTTATTTCTACTTCTTCTTTAAACTGGACAGTTCTTGTCTCGTGAGGTATATTACTAACTTTTCCTATTTCTTCTCCTGTCCAATCCTTGCAGATTCTGTTTGCTAAACTAGTTTTTCCAGCATTAGGAGGTCCGTAAAAACCCAAACGAATATTTTTTTTCTTTTTGAAAAAAATACTAAACATCCTCTTTGTAAAATCTGTTAATATTTTTATAGCCATCTTTTATTGGATTGTTCTTTAAAAGAACTATCTTTTTTAAAAAGAACTTTTGTGTTTATTAAGGTTTCTGTGAACAAGTATACATATGGGATTATCGAGGATAAACTATTCCTCCTCTTTTTTCTAATTCTCTTTTAACTTGTCTTTGTTCAACAAATTTAAGTACAGGTATTTCAAACATACCAGTTCTTTTTCCTTTTAATCTCTTCCAAGCATAATCAATCTGTTCATTATTCCATTTTAATCTTTTTAAGGCCTCAAATATTTTATCTTTGCCCAATCCTTGATTTAAAGAATTATTTAAATAATTTATGAGGTTAAATAATTGATTTTTATCTTTGAACAAATATTTTTCATAATATTTTTTATACCATTCTTGTAATATGATATAAACAACAAAAGCCCCGAAAAATAATATTACTATCCAAAATATTGTCCAGCCAATTGGTTTACAATCATTTCTGCAATTTTTATAAGTCTCCCCTAAATTTTTCTCACATTTTTTATTAGAATTACAAACTCCTGGTTCAACTCCTAATTCTAAGTTTTTAAATTCTGGAGAAATAATTATTGGTAATGTTTGTAAACTAATTTTTTCAGGATATAAAAATTCAATTGTTTTAGGACTGTTTAATTCTGAAAAAATAATCCCAACTGCTTGTTCTTCAAAATCTTTTGTTTTTTCTTCAGTATTTAATTTAATGTTTAAAGGATTTCCATTTATTAAAAAATAAACCTCTCCTAAGTTTAAATCAGGTTTAGGAGTTAAAGTTACTTTAACATAAGAACCTAAAACTGTTTCTTCATTATCATAATATAAAGAATATGTTTTTGATTCAAAAATCATATCTAAACTCTGACTAAACCAGTTGATTAATGCACTAGCATAACCTGTGCTATCTTCTTCAGGAGTTCCTGCACCAAAATAATCTAATGCATCTAAATTTAATTCTCCACTAGGAATATTTTTTGAAGGAGTTATAATCATACTTGTGTTTAAAGAATTAGGAACCTTTATTGCTAACAAATCAGTCATAATTTTAACATAATCTTCATCTGTGAATGCAGAATCATATTTAGTTGCTTGAGCTTTAATTTCTGTTCTTAAACTTTCTACATTTATCTTTTTTTCAAATTCTTTTTTTATCCATTCAGGAAATTTATTTATTTCAGTTTCTGTTTTATTAAGATTATTATAATATTTATTGATTGTAGTATTAATATATTCTTTAGGAGACACTGCTGTTATTTGAAAGGTTTTGCTTGAATTGCCCAATTTGCTTTCAGCAGTAATTTTTAAAGAATAAGTTCCTAATGCAGAATAAGTATGAACTGCTTTGTTTGTAGTAGTAATTTGTTCTGCTGTTTCATCTCCAAAATCCCAAGTATAAGTTATATTTACACTATCATTTAAAAGTATTCTAAATGTTGTCGGTACTAATACCGGAACACTTTTAGGACTTATCTCTGTTATAGTTGGAATTGCTTTAACCTGAATTTTTCTCTCTAGTATTTTTTCATCATTTAATTTTAATATTAAATCTTTTATACCTAGACTACTTGGAACAAATAATTCTGCTAATCCTAAATCTAATTTTTGAAGCTCAGAATTAATTAGGATTCCTGATTCTTTAATCTCATAAATGTTTGATTCTAATTGTGTTCCGCCTCTTTCATAATATAATTTTAAATTAGAAACATTTATTGTTTGGCTTATTCCTGAATAAATTCTTATTGGAACAAAACATCCACTTGTACAATTCCCATCATATCTTGTACTAATATAACCTCCAATTTCTTCTGCTAATTGTGAATCAAAACTAATAGAACTTATAGCAGAATATTTTCTTGGATAAGCAGATATTGGAAAATCAAATTTAGAAGTTCCTACAAAACCACAAGGACTATTATCTTCATATTTTATTTTATATTCATTTGTTCCTGAATTTTCTCTGCTTATGCACACTATTGCTTGAATATCATCATCAACACTTTCTTCAAATTCAACTAAACAACTAATATTTCCTCCAGAACTAATTGATTTAGAACATTCTTGAGTTTCACCAGCAGTTATACTTAATTTAAAATCAGCACTACCAGTTCCTATAATTTCTGCACCAAGTTTAAATCCCTTACCAAATGAAATATTTATTTTTTCACAATATTCTTTGTCTTCAGTTAGTATAAATTCATTCCCAGAAATATAACTCCCTTGATTCCAGCATCCAGAAGATTTTTCAATAAAGCAAGTTTCATTTGAAATACTATCACTTTTCCATTCAATAGCTCCATCATCTAAAACATCAATTTTAACAGGATTAAGACAAGAAGCACCCGCATTTGTTAAAACATTAAAAACAAAGTTTCTTGTAGTATCTATTCCAGTTACCTGTCCTGCTAATTTAACTCCTAATAATTTAGTTTCCCAATAATTTAAAGAAAATGTTTTTGTTGGTGTTCCACTTCCAATTGTTGAATAACCATTTTCACAATCACTTGGAATACAAGTATAGTCTGCAGAATTTAATTCTAAAAATTCTTTTAAACTCATATTGCTACCAAAAGCATTTAAAGAAGAATTTGATTGCTCATTTTGAAAACTTATATTTATAAATCCTCTTAATAATTCAGAAGCTCCATAATTTAATTCTATATTTTGAGAAGAATTAATTCCTAATTTAAATCCAGCACTAACAAAACTTAAATTGCTTAATAAAATTAAGACAAAGAATAATCCTAAAATCAATCTAAACATCACTACTTTTTTCATATTTAATTAAGAAAAACTAACTTTATAAATATTCTTTTAAGTTTGTTTAATCTTATTTTAATTAAATAGCTAAAAGATACAAGTAATAATAACAAACTATTTTAGTAATCTACAAAACTAAATCGCTTTGGCTTATGTGCTCAAGCTAAACAAAATAAGCTCAAGAGAATAAGATTGTTAAATTATTTAAAATAAAGTAAAAAATAAGGTTAGTAAGATAATATTTGTAACAAAAAGCAGTATTCAATTAAATATTTATTTCAACAAATCCAAAGAATTTAAATATGGGCAATTCTTAATTAATTAAGAAAAAGATGGTAAATATTCATATTAATTTTCAGAAAAAGGACTTGTGGTTGCTTTCAGCAATAGTTGTGTTTTTAGTTGGTGTTGGGTTTGTTATTGCGATTGGTTCTGGAAATTATCAAATTCAAGGACATGATTTTTCTGAACTTCAAAAATGCTCTGCTAATCAGATTTTAAAAGCAGATGCAAATGGAAATTGGGCATGTGCTAATGCAGGAGAATTTAGTTTTGGTGCTGAGACAAAAAAAGATAGTCTTGGAAATTCCATAGTTACAAACACACTTTATCAGGTTACTTCTGACGGATTTCTTATATTTGTACAAGGGGTTGGTTATATTATTAGTATCAAAATGGGTCCAACATCATCTCCACCTCAAAGATTTAATGTATATGGGATTTTGGGAACTGGAGGTACATTTCCAATTCATAAAAATGAATATTTTATCATAGAAACAAGTGCAGACCTTAATTATATTTCCTATCAACCAATTGGTTCTGGAGTAGTTATAAAACAATAATTATTTCTATCTCATAAAACTTCTTGCTAAATTTTCCATTATTGAGGTTCTTACATTATCAAAAGTCAATCTGGTTTTATTAATTAAAAAATAAATAAAAATTAGTTTTAATCCTACTTCATCCAAACAAAAAATCTTAATTTTTGAGGTTTATATTGTGTGAGATTTGTAGTAATCATAACTTCAGAAACATAAACTTCTTTGTCCAGAGGAGTTGAATCACTATTACATATATCATTTAAATTGCAAATCTGAGCATCAAAGTTCCAGGTTGCAGGTATCATTTTAAGAATTGTATTATTAACTTGAGTATTTTGTCCTGATATTATTTCATTTCTTAAGCTTTCATTTTTACTAATAATCTCTAAAACATCTCTTTGGGTTTGATACACTTCATTACTTATATCTTTTTTATTATCTTGTTTAGAAAGTGTTACTAAAACTGCTCCTGTAATTATTAATATTGCTATTAAAACCTCGACAATTCTTATCCATGCTTTTCTGTCAGTCCTTTTTCTTTGCATTTTGTTTTTCATGTTTTAATAATTTATAACTATAATTTTTTATTTGTTAATAATAATCAATTCTTATTAGCTTGAGCTTATGTTATTTAGCTTGAACATATCATTCAAAGCGATTTAGTTTTAAATATTATTGATTTATTTTTTGTAGTATTTGTTTAGTTGTTGATTTTTTACTTTTATTATTAATTTATATTTAAGTAATCACCACACCCTTATGTTTAACATAAGTTCTTGAACATTTCCTTGATTATTAATTGTTCTTATTGGTATATTTCTTGCTTGAACTTCAATTCCAGAAGGAATGTTTCTTGCAGTATTTAATCCAGGTATTTCAACACCATCTAAACTTTCAACATTAAATGAAAAATCATTAATTATCCCAAGAGAATTTTTTAATTCTGCATAATTTGAAGCATAATCTTTTTGTAATTGAACAATCTTTTCATAAACAATCATTTTTTCTGTTGAATAAATTCCAAATTGAGGAGTAAGAGTATTAAATCTACAACTTTTAGTATCTGCAGTAAAAACTTCATCAGAAAAATAAAGAGTGCATTTTTGAGTAGGCGAAGTAGTATCAGTCTTTTCTATAAAATGAACATTATTATATGGAGATGGGATTGTATAATCATTAGTTCCATTAGCCCCAATCACACTCATCTTCCCAATATCTGCAGAAACATTATTTAAAATTGATTTTTCAATACTGCTGATTAAATCAACAGATTCTGTTTTTGCAAAAGGATTTAAGAATATAAGCACAAATAATAAAAATCCTATGAAGATTACAAATGAAAGCATTATCTCTATATGTGCCTGCCCCAATTTATTTTTTGTTTTCTTTTTCATCTTATATTTTCCCTTATTTTTGTTTATTATAAATTGCAATTATTTCATCAGAAGACAAACTTTTGTTAAATATCATTGCATCGTCTATTGAGCCATCAAAATATATATTAGATGTTGGAAGATTATCTGCTCTTTTTCCAATAAATAAATTACCAAGACTATTTTTAGCCACTCCAATATTTATAGAGCTTGTATTTTTTAAAACCCCATTTAAATAAATTTTTGAAATACCATTTTCAAAAGTACCGACAATATGATTAAATCCATTAGTTAAATCAGATTCTGAAAAGTAAGCTGTACTGGCTGCATCTGAACTATTCCAAACATTAAAATATATCCCACTATTTTGTTGATTTAATATATAATGAAAAGATTCTTTCCATACAAGATTAGTATTTTCCCCCAAAGCATCAAAAGATATAAAAGCCGATACACTTAATGCAGAAGTTGGACTTAATGAAGGATTGTGCGCAA
>JBBSXH010000155.1:0-3128 GCA_038045865.1 Nanobdellota archaeon | reverse complement strand
TTTTTCCATCTTCACACTCTTTATGTATTTAAGATATATATTTGAGGTTTATAAATCTTACTTTTTTTTAAAACCGTTTTTTTTTTGAATTTTTAGAGGAGGAATTATTAATTTAAAATACTCTCACGACGATATTTTTAATTTATTATATTTATTTTAGATAGATTTTAAACAAACTTTTAATAATCTCAAAAATAAGCAGTTATGAAGATGAAAAGATTAAATTGTTAATGAGGAGTTTATTGAAACTTTTTCCCGAGATTTTAGAGAATAAATTTTTCATTCTTTAAAGAAATTTGCATAATTCTAATGCTTGTTAATAATATTAAAAATAAAATTTAGCGATGACTTTTGTAAATTACTAAATTCCATTTTTCCCTTTAGAAATATTTCTCCAAAATCTTAATACTCATCTCTATAACTATATTGTTTTGCTCTTTCTTCAAAACTTTTTTTAAAAATATCTTCTTCTCTTTTAATTTTATCTTCCTGACTTGAATTACCCGAACTGCCAGCGTCTTTATTTTCCCCACCAGAGTCTTTATTCTCTCCTCGAGAAGTTAAAGCTTTTTTTAATACTTCAACTTTATCTAAACACTCCCAAGTAAAATCAGAATCATTTCTTCCAAAATGTCCATACGAAGCTGTTTTTTTATAAATAGGACGTTTAAGATTTAATCCTTCAATAATTCCTTTTGGAGTGAGATTAAAATTTTCTTGAACTAATGCAGAAATTTTTTCTTCAGGTATTTTGTTTGTTCCAAAACAATCTATATTTATTGAAGTAGGTTTTGCAACACCAATTGCATAACTTAATTGAACTTCACATTTATCTGCTAATCCTGCAGCAACAATATTTTTTGCAACATGTCTTGCAGCATAAGCTCCACTTCTGTCTACTTTTGAAGGGTCTTTTCCTGAATTATGAACAACAAATCCATTTGCAGTAAATGTATGTGCTCCAGGAACAGTTATATCATAAACCTGATTAGAAGAATTTTCAGAATTAATTATTTGTGTATAATAATGATTCATAATATAAAAAGTTCTTAAATATTCAAAATCATAATCTCCCTCAAAAAACTTTGCATAACCATCTAAAAAATCTTTTAGTTTATCATAAGTTAATTCTTTAGTTGCTTTTCCATTATGACTTCTTGCAAATCTTCCAATTTTATATTCATCTACTTGTTTAATATTTGAGGGTAGTTTATTCCATAATCTTTTTATCCTTTCTGTTTGGTTAGGAATCATTAGTTTATCTGACTTATTAGATAAATCAATTGAGTTTAAAATTTGATTTTTTCTGCTTAACCCAAATCCTATTTTTTCTTTGAAAATATTTATACTTTCATAACCTTTTAATCTTAAATGATAAAGAATTCTTTTAGAGGTTACTAATCTCCCTCTTATTTCTGAGGTTTTACCAATTCTATTAACTGCTTGTATATTAGACACAATCCCAAAATTCAATAAAAGTTGCTGTACTTCTTTCACAAGTTTTAGAGAGGTTGATGTAAGTTTTATATCTAAAGAATTATCATTTCTTCCAGTTGTTCTTATTGTTCCATCAGTATCAAATAATCCTCTTAAAAATCCAGCAACTACTTTTTGTTCTGAATAAAATATTGATTTAGGAACTTGTTTTTCCCAAGACCTTTTTTTCTCTAATCCTAAGTATTCAAGAAAAGCTCTTAATTCAATACCTCCAAAAAATGCCCAATGCCCAAATATTTTCCCTTCTTTTTCAAATAATTTTTGATAAATGTCTTGCACTATTTTTTTCATTTCAGATTCACAAACACATATTGCAATTCCTCCATTCATCATGCAATTTCCATCTCCAACTAATAAACCCATTAAATAAGCATAATCCTCATTAACATATAATGGGAAATCAAAAGTATTTTTCCTATGAGCCCAAAATTTATGTTTAAAAGAAAAAGCATTTGTATTAAATCCTGTTCCAAAAAAACGATTTTTCTTTTGTATAGAAATCCAATCAGAAGATTTTAATTCATCTATTCTTCTCCAAATATAATTTCCAGTTTCATCAATTACTCTTAAACACTGATTTTTAGTTCCCTCTAACTCGTATCCATCTTTTGTTTTTAATTTAATAGTTTCCATCTGCCCATTGTCTAACCATAATTCTGCTTTTGTTGGAGAAATATCTGTTTTAACAAACAAATTTTTAGTTTGATTCTTTAATTCATTTAAAGAGATAATTCCTTTTTCAGTATTAATTAATGAGTTTCCAGTTATGCAAAATGCTCCTCCTCCATGTCTCCCAACTCCACCATAACTATCAACAATAATCTTTCTTCCTGTTACTCCTGTATCTCCTTCTGGTCCTCCAACAACAAATTTACCAGTTGCATTAATATGAATTTTTGTTTCATTATCCATATAATTTTTACAAACAGGAATAATTACCTTCTCTAAAATTTCTTTTTTCAAAAATTCTTCAGAAACTTCTTCAAGATGTTGTTGTGCTATTACAACAGCAGAAATTCTTTTTGGTTTATCATCTTCATATTCAATTGAAACCTGTGATTTGCCGTCAGGTCCTATTCCAATTATTGCCCCTGTTTTTCTTGCAACAGCAAGTCTTTTAGTTAATTTGTGTGCTAACATAATTGGAAGAGGCATTAATTCTTCTGTTTCATTGCAAGCATAACCATATACCATGCCTTGGTCCCCTGCTCCTTGTTCTTTATTATTTCCTTCACTAACCCCTTGAGAAATATCAGGACTTTGTCCATGTAAACTTACCCAGACTCCTGCATCTTCATAATCCATTCCAAATTCAGGATTATTATATCCAATTTCTTTTAAAACTTGTCTTGCAATCCTTTGAACATCTGCAAAACCTCTTGTTGTAACTTCTCCAGCAATATGTACTGAGCCAGTTGTTACCATAGTTTCAACAGCAACTCTTGAATCAGGGTCTTGTGCAAGACAATTGTCCAAGATAGCATCGCTTATTTGGTCTGCTATCTTGTCCGGGTGACCTTCAGTTACACTCTCTGATGTAATCACATATTTTTTCATTTTGTATAAAAAATATGTGAGTTTTTAAATAATATGGAGTTATATTATATATTTAGTATTTAACTTTATAATCT
>JBBSXH010000154.1:0-1157 GCA_038045865.1 Nanobdellota archaeon | reverse complement strand
ATATATTGGAAAAGAAAATGATAGTTTAATTGTTAATTTATATGAATATGCAAAAATCCAAACTCCAGAAGATGCAATGATGCTTATTGCTGAACAAACTTCTCTGCAAGGAACAAAAAAAGAAATTTTAGATAGAATAAAACAAAGATTAGATTCTTATTTCTTACCTCACATTGGATTAAAAAAAGAAGACAGACTTGAAAAAGCAACTACTTTATGCAAATTTATAAAACAATTTTTTGTTGCAAAAGAAAATCCAGACAATCTTACAGATAAAGACCACTATGCAAACAAAAGAGTTAGAATGTCAGGAGATTTACTTTCAGATTTATTTAGAGTTAATTTAAATATTTTAGTAAGAGATATACAACACTCTTTGCAAAAAATTCAAAAGAGAAAAAAATTCTATTCACTAAAGACAATTGCAAAATCAACATTATTCACTCATAGAATTGAGAGTGCAATTGCAACAGGTAATTGGATTGGAGAAAGAACAGGAGTTACTCAAAATATGGACAAGACAAATTACCTCGCTATTTTATCACAATTACAAAGAGTTTCAAGTATGTTGCCTGGTGAACAAGAAAACTTTTTAGCAAGAACATTACATCCAACTCATTATGGAAGATTCTGTCCTGTTGAAACTCCTGAAGGAACTGAAATTGGATTAAGAAAAAACCTGGCATTATTATCAAAAATATCAACAAGATGTGATTTAGAAGATTCTTCTTTTATAAAATTATTAGTAAATGAACTTGGAATGAAAAAAGAAATAGAATCTCTAGGAAGTGATATTTTCTATAATGGAAGATTCATAGGTTATGCAGAAAATTCAAAAGAATTTATTAAAAATTTAAAAAACAGAAGAAGAGAAGGAAAACTGCCCATAGAATTAAGTATTGCATATAATCCTGCATTAGATAATATTTTACTTTCAACAGAAGTAGGAAGAGTTATGCGTCCTTTAATTGTTGTTGAAAATTCACAATCAAGACTAACAGAAGAACACAATCAATTATTAATAGAAAAAGCACTAACATGGCAAGAATTAATTAAAAACGGAGTGATTGAATATTTAGACGCTGCTGAAGAAGAAAATGCATTAGTTGCTTTAACAAATGAAAACATTACCAAAGAACATACTCATTTAGAAATTG
>JBBSXH010000153.1:0-1023 GCA_038045865.1 Nanobdellota archaeon | reverse complement strand
TTAGTTTAGATAGTTTGAAAGGGGTTTTAAGAAGGGTTAAAGCAGGAAGTGTTTTACTTATGGAAAAACAAGAAAATGAATTAAAACTTGAAATAAAAGACAAAGTTAACAGGGAGTTTCATCTTTCTTTAATAGATATTGATGAACAGGAAAAAGAAATACCTAATTTATCATTTGCTAGTAAAGTTGAAATGAATAGTTCTGATTTTGCAGAAGCAGTTGAAGATTGTGCAGTTGTTGCAGATTCTTGTGCATTTGTTTTAAAAGATGGAAAATTTATAATTCAGGGTAAGGGTTCTTTGAATAGTTTTAAATCAGAATTTTCAGATGAAGTGCATATAATGCAAGCAGAAAATGCTGCATCAAAATATTCTCTAGAATATTTGCAAAAATTAGTAAAAGCAACAAAATTAACAGAAAAAGTTGGAATTAATTTTTCAGATGACTATCCATTAAAACTTGATTTTAATACAAATTTCTTTGAATTAAGTTTTATTCTGGCTCCGAGGGTGGAATCTGAGGATTAAAAATTTATTTTCTGTACACTAAATTTATTATCCTATTAAATATTTTCCACTTCTAAAAACATTTAAACATCAAAAATCTAAAGATTTTTGTGGCTTAAAAGTTTCTTTAGAAACTTTTAAATAGCGGTATTATTTAATAATATTAAGAAATATTTAGTAAAATAAAGTAATATTTAGTAATACTCTAAAATATGAAAAATAGAATATCTGCTACAGTAGATGAAAAAACAATTAAATTTCTAGAAATAATTCTCAAAAAAGGAAAATATAGAAATAAATCTCATATTATTGAAACTGCAATAGAAAAATTGGCTGAGGAGAAAAAATAATGGAGAACAAACAAGGACAAATCACAATCTTTATCATTCTTGGATTAATTTTAGTCGTGGGTATAGCACTTATTTTTATTTTAATAAGAGGACCTGCTATTAATGTCATTGATGAGCAAAATCCACAAGCATATATTGATAGTTGTGTAAAGGAAAATGTTGAAGAA
>JBBSXH010000152.1:0-3456 GCA_038045865.1 Nanobdellota archaeon | reverse complement strand
AGAGAAATGGGAATTCCTGCTGTTGTAGGAACAGGAAATGCAACAAAAATATTAAAAGATGGAATGAAAATTACAATTGATGGTTTTGAAGGAAAAATCTATGAAGGAGAAGTTGCAGAAACAAAATTAACAGAAGTCAAGCCAATTGTGAGAACAAAAACAAAATTAAAACTTATTTTAGATTTACCTGATTTTGCTGAAAGAGCTGCTCAGTCTGGAATTGATGCAATTGGTTTAATGAGATTAGAGGGTGTTATTGCAACAATGGGCAAGCATCCATTACAATATGAAAAAGAAAATGATTTAAATAGTTATACTGAAATATTAAAAAAAGGAATTGAAAAAATATCTAAACTTTTTAATTTAATTTGGATAAGAACAAGTGATATAAGAACAGATGAGTTTAGTTCTCTAAAAGGTGCTCCTGCAAGGGAAATTAATCCAATGCTTGGAAATCACGGGATTAGGTTTAGTTTAAAACATCCTCATATTTTTAAAGCAGAATTAAGAGCAATACAAGAAGTAGCAGAAAAATATCCTGATAAAAAATTTGGAGTAATGTGTCCTCAGATAATTTTAATTGAAGAAGTTAAACAAGCAAAAAAAATGTTTAATGAATTTAAAACTCCAAACATGGAGTTTGGTGTAATGGTTGAAACACCTGCTGCTGTTCAGATTATTGATGATATTTGCAAAGAAGTTCATTTTGTTTCTTTAGGAACAAATGATTTAACACAATTTACTCTTGCTGTTGATAGAGGGGAAGATTCTGTGCAGGACTTGTATAATGAATTAAATCCTGCTATTTTTTCAGAAATTAAAAAAGTTTTAGATAGTTGTGTAAAGCACAGAGTTAAATCAAGTATTTGTGGGCAAGCAGGAAGTAAAAAAGAAATGGCTGAGTTTTTATTAAGAAATAAAATTGATTCAATCTCTGTTAATGCAGATGCTGCACATGATATTTCTGTGTTTATAAAAAATCTTGAGGATAGCATGTCAAGTTCATCTGATGATGATAATGACGATGCCCGAATTGAAGAGGTTGATAACCAAGAATCTCAAATATCTCAGACACTATATGGCATGAGAAAAGAGCAGATTGTTATAAGAAAAGATAATAGTATTAATCAAAATCCAAAACCTAGTGTTGCACAACCAAGTGGTTCAAACAGCAATAATAGAGAAAGAAATTGGCAGAATAGGATGAAAAAGAAATTAATCAAACAATGGGCAAATCCTGAAATACATTATCAGGTTTCTGAAAAAGTTGGTAAGATGGATAATTTAAATAGAATAGACAAAAAAATACTTGAAATAAAAAAAGAAGTCAGGGAAGAAAAAGCAGAAAAGCTGGCGGAAAATAAAGTGATGGAAGATAAAATTGAAGTTGATGTTGAGAAAGATAATATTGATGTTGAGAGTTATGGGGATGAAGATGATAAAGATAGCGAGGGTGAGAGTTCTGAAAAAAGTGGTTCAGGAGAATATAATTCTAAAGAAAGTTATGGTGATGATGAAAGTGAGATGAGTTTTTAGAAAAGAGAATCCTAATATAGACTAATTTATTTAAAATTACTTAATTTGTCTAAAACATATTTCTTAACTTCTTTAAAATTTGGTATTTCCCCAAGAATAAATGGATTTAATTCTGGTAACCAGATATCTTCTTTATTTTGAACTGCTTTTATAAATTCTTTTTTATTAAAAGTTTTTTCATAGTATTCTAACTTTTTATTGATTAGATTTATATCTATTTTTATATTTTTATTTAGCAAAAAATAAGTATCAAACAAGTCTCTCGCTTGATTTCTGGTTAACAATGTTCTTATTTTTTCTGCTAATATTTCTTCTTCAGACATAACATTCAAAGTAAAACCTATAATTTCTTTATAATTGGTTTTTAATTCTAATATCTTGAAATTATATACTTCTTCTCTTTTGCTTATATCAATTTTAACAAAACATCTTTCAATTTCTTTGTTAAATAAAGGACCTTCAACTCCTATTTTAAAAGATAATGAAATAGAATTCTCCTTTAAATTTGAAATTTTATTATTTATTCCGATATTTTCTAAATCTTTGGTTATATTTGAGATTAATTTTTTTGAATCAAAATCCTTAGTCATTGTAAAATCTAAATCTTCAGAGAATCTATTTAATCCATAAAAAAATAACAAACAAGTTCCACCCTTGAAAACCAGTTCATTAGTTAGTGTTGAATAAATTGAATTTAGGATTATTGTTTGAATATAATGTTTTTCTTGTTGATGGGGTTTAAAATGAGATATTCTTGTTAAATCCAGTAATTCTTGTTTAGTTATCATTCAAACACCTCATTTATGTATAAAAACCATTTATTATTAAACTTTCCTTTTTCTTTTCTTCCAGGATTGTATTTATAGATTGTTTTTGTTTTTCTTTTTAGATTATGATTTATTTTTGCTGAATCTAATAAAAATCCTATTTTCCTTATTAAAACCTCTTTATTTATTATTCTTGTATAATCTAATAATCTTTCTGTATCTGACTTTTTTATTAATCCAAGTAAATTGCTAATCCTAGAGTAATTTTGAAATAAGATAACATCAATTATAGTTCTCTCTAAATCTGAAACAAAGATAAAACTATTTTCCTTTTTTATCTTTTTATAACCAAACATAGATATTGGTTTTATTTTTATAAACTTTATTTCTGTGTCTAGGATTTTCATTTTTTTCTTTTGTTTTGTTGTTAATATATAGATTTTATTGATTATTTGAGAAAATTCATCTTGAAGATAAAGGCTAGTTGTTAGACCCAGATAAGAAGGGTAAATTAATTGAGAAGCGATAACAAAAATATCCTTAGTTTTTGAAAACTTGTTTTTTTCTATTTTAAAAAGAAATTTTTTCTTGCACATCCTGTTTAGATACACAGAAGTTATATTTTTCGATTTTCTGATTATCCTCGTAATTTCATTTAAACTGAAGACTGCTTTTTCTTGTTCTTCTAATCTTTGTTTTATCTCATATAAATTCATAGTAAGCCACAGAAAATAAACTATTTAAATCTTTGTATTCTGTTATATCATCAATAACAATATTGTTAATAATGGTAGGTTAAAGTATAAAAGTTAAAAGAAAACAGGATTATGGAAGATAAAATTGAAGTTGATGTTGAGAAAGATAATATTGATGTTGAGAGTTATGGGGATGAAGAAAATATTTCTAAAGAAAGAAAGAGTAATTCTGAGAGTGGTGATGAAAGTAGTGATATGAGTTTTTAAAAAAGGATAAAGTTTATGATTAAATTATCTAAAATTAATATCTTCTCGTTCTATTATCGTCTCGTCTGTTTCTAGAATATCCTCTATCACCACCAGCTCTATTATTTCCACCAAAACTTCTTCCACTTAACTTTCTATTGCTTAACCCCTCTTTAAATTAATAACCAAAAAGATTATATAGTTATTTTATT
>JBBSXH010000151.1:0-1402 GCA_038045865.1 Nanobdellota archaeon | reverse complement strand
GGAAAGAGTTGTCAGGAAAAAGATTTTGCCTTTAATAAGAGAAAATATTAGGGATAGGGGTGTTTGGAGAACTATGATTAGAGAGGCTATGTAATATGGAAATCCAATATTATTCACATCTATGTCTATGTGGTTGTGGTGGACAAATAGAAGTAAAAGAAATACATAAACAAAATGGGATTCCTATATATATTTATTGTCATCATAGAAAAAATATAAAGTTACCCAAAGAACATAAACAAAAAATAGCAGATTCAGAAAAAGAAACAAAAAAGAACATAGAGTTTAAAGAAAAGATTAGAAATAAAACAAAAACTTTATGGAATAACCCTATTTTTATAAAGAAAGTAAAAGAAGGGCAACAGAAATATCAAACACTATTCAAAGAAGAAATAAAAAAAAGATCTTCCAAAATTCATAAAGGAAAAAAAGTATCAGAAGAAACAAGAGCAAAACAATCAGAATCGCATAAAGACTTGCTTATTGGTGAGAACAACCCAAATTGGAATAATGGTTCAAGTTTTGAACCCTATGCTCCTGAATTTAATAAAGATTTAAAACAACAAATATTAGAACGAGATAACTATATATGTCAAAATCCAAATTGTGCTCATTTATCTAAAAAATTACATATTCATCATATTGATTATGATAAAAAGAATAACAAGCTAAAAAATTTGATTGTTTTATGTATTAACTGTCATATGAAAACTAATAGTAAGAAAAGTAGAAAATATTATGTAGAATTTTATCAAAACATTATAACAAATAATTTAGTGGAATACATCTCATGAGTCACATTTCGTGGATGTATAGGAATTTATGTAATGACCCATTATCAATAACAGAAACTTTTGGAACAAGTAATGCAGATTATGGAACAAATAGATTAGCAGATGGTAATTTACAAAGTTATTTTAGTTCTGATAGAATAATTACTCCTATAGGGACAAGAGTAAATATTCTTTTTGATATGGGGAGTTCTGTAACTGTGGATAGTCTTATAGTTGTTCATAATTTGAATGAAACAGGGACTATGTATTTTATGATAGGGGATACTAATCCCCCAATAGGTACTTATAGCCTCCCTATTTTGGGTTCTACAGGTACATCGGTTAGATTTTTAGATACTCCAATAACTAATAGATACTTTAAGTTATTTGCAGATGGTACTAAATTATCAGATGTTACTAAAATAAGGGAAGTTTTTATAGGACAAAGAGATGTGTTTCCACTTAATCCAGAATACCCTTTTAGAAAAGAGATGCAAGCATCAACAATAATAACTGAATCAGAGAAGGGGCAAAAAAAGGTTTATCATAAATATACAAGAAATAGTTGGTCATTCAAATATTCAGCTATAAATGATGCTACATATGGAACTATGAGCAAGATTAGAAAA